>CAYNUM010000147.1:0-6177 GCA_964400025.1 uncultured Croceivirga sp. | reverse complement strand
AGGTATTGCACGAGATGAAAATTGTGGCGAGTATAAAAAATGTCTTTTTCATTGTAAATCGGTGAACATCAACTAAAATTAAGGATTCCCTTTAAACTGGGGTCAATAAGGCGTTTCGATAATTACGGGGGTTTATCCCTTTTATTTCCTTGAATTGACGGTTAAAATTGGATATAGTGTTGTAACCTGACTGCGAGGCGATTTCGAGAATTGTACTTTCTTGGCGCTCTTTGAGCAGTTCACAGGCATGTTGAATTCGTATTTCGGCCAAAAACTGAAAAAATGTTTTATTGGTATGTTGCTTGAAAAATCTGCAAAATGCATTTTTGCTCATATGAACTTTTTGGGCTACCTGTTCCAATTTTATCTCAGAATTAAAGTTTTGCATAACATGGTCAAACACGATTTGAAGACGTTGGCCCTGATTGGTATTTATTTTAAAAATATAAGGACTATCAATTAATGGAACTTTCTTTACTTGGGTTAGGTACTGTAATAGTTTCAATAACCCAATGAACAGTTGAAATTTGTTTTCATTCCTTAATTGGAACATTAGGTCCTCTATGAAAGTATCTATTGATTTGATCTTGAAACCAAACGGAAGTTGTTGGAAAAGGGGTCTAATTTGTTCCATTTCTTGGTTGTCAAAAAAGTGTTTTCCAAATGATGTCCTGGTAAAGAAAATTGAAATCATATGTGCCGATATACCATCAATTTGACTGAGAAACAAATGGGGCACGTTTGAGCCTAGAGCAATGAAATCACCTGGATTAAAGGTGTTCACACTATTACCCACTACTAATTTGCCCCTGCCGGATAGAATGTAACTTAATTGTATTTCTTCATGTTGATGCAGTTTGTCATAAAATGCAATACCCTTATCAATTTGTAGAATGATATTTTCATTGGGTTTTTTCGGAATTTTAAACGGATATACCTTCATATATACATAAATATATCTTTTCTATGCTAATTAGGATAATATACAGGTTATATTGGCTAATTTCCTGACAATGGAACATCCAAAAGACAAGTATTTTTGATTTAGAAATTAAACTCAAGAAATATGGAATGGAAAGGAGTAATGCCCGCATTGACCACTAAGTTCACATCCAATGATGAACTTGATCTTAGCATGTTCTCTGTCAATCTTCAAGCACAACTTGACGCTGGAGTGGAGGCTATAATTTTAGGAGGTAGTCTGGGTGAAGCCAGCACTTTGACCGAAAATGAGAAAAAAGTACTTGTGCAACATGCTGTAAGTTTTGTGGATGATAGAGTGCCGGTCGTCATGAATATTGCCGAGCGCTCCACAAAAAGTGCAGTTGCCCTTGCTCAAAATGCTATGGAATGGGGAGCTAAAGGGCTTATGTTACTTCCCCCAATGCAGTACAAAGCCACTGACCAAGAAGTTGTTACTTATTTTACGACAATTGCATCGAGCACTGATTTGCCCATTATGATCTACAATAATCCAGTAGACTATAAAATTGAGGTCACCCTGGCTATGTTCGATGAGTTACTGCAACTGGATAACGTTAAGGCAGTAAAGGAATCTACCCGTGACATAACCAATGTCACCAGAATCAAGAACGCTTTCGGTAATCGATTGCAGATTCTATGTGGTGTCGATACACTAGCTCTTGAAAGTATGATACTGGGTGCCGACGGGTGGGTAGCAGGTTTGGTCTGTGCTTTTCCTGCAGAAACAGTGGCCATTTATAAATTGGCTAAGGCAGGAAGGATAAAAGAGGCCGTCGATATCTACAGATGGTTTTTACCTTTGTTGGAATTGGATATTAATCCACAACTTGTGCAAAATATTAAATTGGCCGAAGTGGCTACTGGTATTGGTACTGAAAATGTTCGGCCACCTAGACTACCATTGAGCGGTAAAGAGCGGGAACGAGTTTTGAAAATTATTGAAGAGGGCGTACGAAATCGTCCTGAACTACCAGAGTACAAATCACTATGATAACAGGTAAAAATTATATTGGAAATCAGACGTCTGCTAAAAGTTCTAAGACATTCAAAACGTTCAATCCAAATCTTAACCTTGATAATGATTGGATTTTTCATGAGGCTTCAGAAGAAGAGCTGGAAACAGCAGTCAATTTGGCGTGGTCGGCATTTGATGAATTTCAAAATACCTCCGGTAAGAAAAAGGCTGAATTTTTAAGGGAAATTGCAGATCAAATCGAAAACCTTGGCGATTCTTTAATCGAAGTGTACTGTGCTGAAACAGGACTTCCAGAGGTCCGGGCCAATGGTGAACGTGGGCGAACCTGTTTTCAATTAAGAACTTTTGCAGATTTGGTTGAGGAAGGTTCCTGGGTCAATGCATCTATAGATACCGGCCTACCTGAAAGAACCCCTTTGCCAAAGCCAGACCTTAGAAAAATGTCAGTCGCTATAGGGCCCATTGCCGTGTTCGGGGCGAGTAATTTTCCTTTGGCCTATTCTACGGCTGGTGGCGATACGGCGAGCGCTTTGGCTTCAGGTTGTCCTGTGGTCGTAAAAAGCCATCCCATGCATGCTGGAACGGGAGAATTAGTGGCTTCTGCAATATTCAAGGCAGCGGAGAAAACAGGTATGCCAAATGGTGTTTTCTCGAATTTGAACAGTAGCGGTGTAGAAATAGGAAAGCAATTGGTTAAGCATCCAAAGATTAAAGGTTTAGGGTTCACCGGAAGTATAGCAGGCGGGCGCGCACTTTTTGATATGGCTGCCCAACGTGAAGAACCTATCCCCGTATTTGCTGAAATGGGTAGTATCAATCCGGTGGTTCTTTTTCCTGAAGCGTTAAGGAAAAAAGGTAATGAATGGGGTAAAACGTATGCCGGTTCGATTACCTTGGGTACTGGTCAATTTTGTACGAATCCAGGTTTAATATTGGGTTTGAAGGGTGAAGCATTAAATCAATTCGTTCATACCCTATCTGAAGAAATTGAAAAAATAGAACCTTCTTGCATGTTGCATCCAAACATCTTGTCGAAGTATGATTCCAACAAAAATGCAATGATTGCCAATGAATCCGTTACCGTTGTTTCCGATTATAATGCTGATGTCGCCACCAATTTTGCAAAACAGGCTGTGGTTCGAGTCGATGGGTCGGCTTTCCTTTTAAACCCTAGGCTTCATCAAGAAGTTTTTGGCCCGTTTTCTATGGTAGTCGAGTGTACTGATATGGGGGAATTGGAAGAAATAATCAATGGATTGGAGGGGCAATTGACAGGCACGGTTATTGCTGAAAAAGAAGAACTGGCCAAAAATAGGAGCGTTGTTAATGCACTTCAAAATCGTGTAGGACGACTTATTTTCAATGGGGTGCCCACTGGTGTGGAAGTTTGTCCAGCAATGCAACATGGAGGGCCATATCCAGCATCTACCGATAGCCGTTTTGGAGCTGTGGGCATACATGCCATAGAACGCTGGGTGCGCCCTATGAGTTTCCAAAACTGGCCAGATCATCTTTTACCGGAAGCATTACAAAATGGAAACCCACTACATATTACACGATTGGTCAATAATCAATTATCTAAAGACTCCATTTAAAAATGGCCGAGTACGTTTTCGAATGTATTGATGCACATACCTGCGGTAATCCGGTTCGATTGGTGAAAAGTGGTGGTCCAGCTTTAGAGGGTGCTACCATGAACGAAAAGCGGTTGCACTTTATGCGCGATTTTGATTGGATTCGTACTGGACTCATGTTTGAGCCCCGAGGGCACGACATGATGAGCGGCAGTATTCTATATCCTCCACACGACCCAAAAAACGATTTTGCCATTTTGTTTATTGAAACCAGTGGCTGTTTACCTATGTGTGGCCACGGCACCATAGGTTCCATAACCATAGCCCTTGAAAAGGGCCTGGTGAAACCGAAGAATGATGGCATCCTAAGAATGGAAGCTCCAGCGGGTCTGGTCGAGATTGATTACGAAATGAACAATGGCAAAGTCAAATGGGTAAAATTGACCAACGTTAAAAGCTATTTAGCGGCAGAGGGACTCGAAGTTATTTGTCCAGAACTAGGAAAACTTCATTTTGATGTTGCCTATGGAGGGAATTTCTATACAATTATTGACCCACAGCCGAACTTCTCTGGCATTCAAGATTTTTTGGCAGGAGACTTAGTTCGATTGTCAAAAAGACTTCGAGAGCTCATCAATAAGAAATTCTCAAATCAGTTTATCCATCCTGAAAATGAGTCGATTAGAGATGTTTCTCACCTTTTATGGACTGGCACTGCTCTAAGTTCCAACTCAAATGGAAGAAACGCTGTATTTTATGGTGATAAGGCAATAGACCGTTCGCCCTGTGGTACCGGTACCTCGGCAAGACTGGCCCAGTTATATGCTAAGGGTGAAATTGCCTTAGGGCAAGAATATGTGCATGAAAGTTATATTGGTTCAACCTTTACTGGTAAAATAGAAAAAGAGGTTGCCTTCAACGGTCAGAAAGCCATCGTGCCAAGTGTAAAGGGCTGGGCCAAAATTTATGGCCACAATATTATAACTATTGATAAGGATGATGACCCTTACGCTCATGGATTTCAAGTGATTTAAAATGGCGAAAAATGTTATTGTTATTGGAGGAGGAATCATCGGACTTTGTTCTGCTTATTATCTAAAAAAAGAGGGTTGTCAGGTAACGGTAATTGATAAATCCACTAGAAATGAAGGCGCTAGTTACGTCAATGCAGGCTATTTGACACCTAGTCATATAATTCCATTGGCAGCACCTGGTATGATCTCAAAGGGGTTTAAATATATGTTCAATTCGGCTAGCTCTTTTTATATTAAACCAAGGCTTGATTCCGAGTTTTTGAGTTGGGCCTGGGCCTTTAAGAAATCATCCACAAAGGCTAAGGTGGCAAAGGCTATTCCCCATATTCGTGACATCAATATTTTCAGCAGGGAGCTTTATGATGAAATAATGGCATCAAAGGAGTTGGGACCATTTCATTATGAACGCAAAGGCCTTCTTATGCTCTACCAAACCAACAAGGAAGGAGACCATGAAAAGGAAACCGCACTTCGTGCCAAAAAGCTTGGATTGGAATCTGAAATTCTGAATCAGGAAGGAATAAAAAAAATTGAACCCAATATCGATATCAACGCCATTGGGGCAGTTCACTACCTGTGTGATGGCCATACTACACCAACTGATTTTATGCCAAGGATGAAAAACTTCTTAAAGCATAAAGGAGTGGAATTTAAAAATGGGGAAGAAGTTGTTGACTTCTCCATCAATAATGGTAAAATTGATACGGTTCAAACAACGAAAAATACCATCCTTGCTGATGAAGTGGTTCTCGCCGCTGGAAGTTGGGCTGCTAAATTGGCAAAGAGGCTCAAGGTCAACATGATGTTACAAGCAGGTAAGGGCTATCGAATTGATGTGGAACAACCTACAGGTATTGGAATGCCAGCACTTTTGCTTGAAGCAAAAATGGCGGTAACTCCCATGCAGGGTTTTACCCGTTTTGCGGGCACAATGGAGTTTTCAGGGATTAACCATAAAATTAGAACCGAAAGAGTTCAAGCAATTGCAAGAGGGGCAGAACGCTTTTATGAATCTTTAAAAATTTCAGCAACTGACCAACAAAATGCCCAATGTGGTTTGCGTCCGGTGAGCCCTGACGGTATGCCCTACATAGGTAAATCAAAAAAAATCAAAAATTTAGTTTTTGCTACCGGTCATGCCATGATGGGTTGGAGTCTTGGTCCCGCGACCGGTAAATTGGTTAGTGAAATAGTTTCAGGGCAAAAAACCTCTTTAAATATTGAACCATACTATCCCGATAGGGCATTCTAAAAAGAAATTTAGTTGAATTTCGATAAGCGGCACTGATTTTGCTTTCCAGTTGACAAACAAGAACGTAATTTTGTTTTATGATAAAACACTACCATTTTCTTTTTATTTCCTTGTTTTTCAGTGGAATACTCTCTTCACAGGAAATCAAACAGTTTAGTCTTTCCGATTTTGATTTGAATGGGAATGTCAAAACATGCCAAGTCATAACAGATTATGGTCAGGAGATTTTTGAGTTTGATGTCCTGGGTCGTTTGGTAAAGGCAACCACCAAGTACAACGTACAAGACAAAGACATAACGACCTATAAATTTGAGAAGGACAATCTAGTAGAGAAAAGGGTTGAAAGTTACAAGGACA
>CAYNUM010000146.1:0-6188 GCA_964400025.1 uncultured Croceivirga sp. | reverse complement strand
CACTCCTGGAGTACAAATTCCAATAACAAAAGAGGTATATCAGCCCATTTTGCACGAACTAAAAGCCTATGGTATTCAGTTCAACGAGTTTGAAGTACCCTATCTTGGATATAATCCTGATTCAGTAGCCAGTTAATTGTAAACACTCTTTTCTATATTTGGGTTTCAAATAGTATAGTGTACAGTGAAATCTACTAACAACCTGTTACAACTTGATGGGATTGACAAAAAAATCCTAAGGCATTTAATGGAAGATGCCCGCAAACCCATTTTGGAAATTGCCCGAGATATCGGTATCTCTGGGGCTGCAATACACCAACGGTTGAGAAAATTGGAAACCGCAGGGGTAATCTCTGGGTCAAAGTTTGTTATAAACCCCAAAGTTTTGGGTTACATGACCATGGCCTATATCGGCATCTATTTGGATAGGGCCATGAGTAATCCCAGGGCAGTAAAGGAACTGGAAAAAATTCCAGAAGTTTTGGAATGTCACTACACTACCGGCAATTGGTCCATTTTGATTAAAGTACTGTGCAAAGACAATGAACATCTGATGCATGTACTTAACAAAAAAATTCAACAGATTGAAGGTGTCTCAAGAACAGAGACCTTTATTTCCCTGAATCAGCAGATCAATCGTCAAATTCAAATCTAAATTTAATTGTATTGAGTCTAAATAAGCTTTATATTTACAGTCATGTTTGTTCTCAACACAAAGTTTTTTAGCCTAACTCAAGATAGTCACAGTCGTACCTTTCATCTTGACTTAGAACATAAATCGGTATCATTACGGTTTTGTGAATTGTTGGCCTTACGTGAAAAAATCTTCTCTCTTGAAATAGCGTCATTATTTTATGAGGATACTTGCCCACATGACTTTAAAATTATGACCCTTTGCAATCAACAGCACCTATTGTTGCTATCTATTGAAGAGGTGATTGACCTTAGAAAACTGGTACAACAAGCATTCATTACTATGGGGCTTTCCAAGGTAAACAAGCCCGTTTACATCTAAACACAACATACTGATTTGCTGTTTTTTACAATGTGAATGCATTGCTATTTTTATCCAGTCTAAAACTGGTTTTAAATATGCCATACTAGTATGATACCATCTATGGATTTTGTAATTTTGATAAGTAAAATTGATTAAAGCTATGAATGATATTGCAAGACAACAGTTAAGTATCCAAGTTGAATCAATGGATTTACTTAACGGACAGATAAAAATGGAGGCACATGCCTCTGCCGCATACTTGGCCATGGCCTCTTGGTGTGAACAAAACGGATTTTTCACGAGTGCTAAGTTCTTTTTCAAACAAACTGAAGAGGAACGCGAGCATATGATGAAGATTTTCAATTTCTTGGTGGATACGGGGGGAAGCCCTATTTCGCCAGAAGTAACCGGCATTAATCATGAATTTTCATCAATTAAAGATGTTTTCGAATCTGCTTTGCAGCACGAGGTAAAAGTGACCGAATCCATCAAGAACATTGTGAAAAAAGCGAGAGCCTCCGTCGACATCACTACCGAGCGTTTTCTTGATTGGTTTATTATGGAACAGGTGGAAGAAGAAAACACCATTAGAGATATTCTAGATATGATTGAACTTACTGGAATGGAAGGTGTTGGTAAGCAAATGATTGACGATAAAGTTGCTGATTGGATTGAAGAATAGTCCTTCGCAAACCTAGACCAAAGCAGGTTTTCTTATCATTGCATAATGAAGAAAACCTGCTTTTTTTTATTGGCATTATTCCTCACTTTTATTTGTACAGCACAACGGTCTTTTGAGCCCGAAGTATATGACCATCAACTGGAACTTCGTCATGATAACGATTTTTTCACCTTAACCGACAGATACTACTCCTCTGGTTTATTCTTGACCTATCGAACCGTTTTGAAAAAAGGGGTGTTTGGTGCACAAGAACAACTTTCCCTTCGATTGGGGCAAGAGGTACACACACCATCACAGACCCAATCCACAAATTCATCACTTTTCGATATCCCCTATGCAGGTTTTACAGGTTTATGGGGTAATTGGTCAATGGCCAAGAACAACGTACTTTTTGATATTGGCACTTTGGTCGGATTGGTCGGGAACAATTCTGGAGCAGGAGGCTTTCAACGTTGGTACCACAGAGCGGTTGCTATATCAGATTCACCACTGTGGATTGATGAATTGAACAACAGTTTTCATTTGAACTTTTATGCCACCTACACCAAAGAGTGGGAGCTTGCCCCCAACCCATTTGGGGTCAGGTTTGCTTTTCAACCCAAGCTGGCCATGGGATCCAGGGATATTTTTGGGGAAACGGAAGCTATTTTTCATTTTGGAAGACGAAATGCTATTGGGGAAAGCATTGCCTATCAACGCTTGGGGAACAATGAGCGCGAAATCTATTTTTCCTTTCACTTTGGGTATCGTCAAGTACTCTACAACGGTTTTATTGAAGGAAATCTGTTTGGAGACAGTTCTCCTGTCACGCGCACACCCGAAAATTCAGTTGTTCTACTAGGTTTTGACTTTAACCATAGATTCGACCAAAACGATTATAGATTTGGAATACGATGGCAATCAAGCGAAACCGCTGATGCCAAGTCACATATATATATACAGCTTTCTTATGCCCTAGGATGGTAATAAAAAGGCCCATCCAAATATGAATAGGCCTTTTAATACTTGTTTTAATCAATCAATCACGACTGGCCACTCGCATTGCAAAGTAAAGCAATGTTGCCAATGCCCCAATTGCTGCCACCACATACGTTCTAGCAGCCCATTTCAAAGCATCTTTCGCTCCAGCGTATTCTTGTTGGGTGACAATATTCTTATTTTTTAGCCATGCCATGGCACGATTGCTCGCGTCATACTCCACCGGTAGGGTTACAAAACTGAACAGGGTGCCGACACCATACATGGCTACCCCTGCCCAGGCAATGGTCCCACCAATTGCCGTTGTACCCATCAGGGCCAAGCCACCAAAAATCACCCACATAGACATTCCGGAAGTCACCTTTAAAATAGGTACCATTTGTGACCGCATTTGTAACCAACTATAGGCCTGAGCATGTTGCACAGCGTGCCCGACTTCATGGGCTGCAACCGCAGCTGCAGCAGCATTCCGCTGCCCATACACCCCTTCACTAAGGTTTACGGTTTTATTCTGTGGATTGTAATGATCGGTCAACATTCCCGGTGTTGAAATGACCTTTACATCTCGAATACCATGGTCGTCCAACATTTTCTGGGCAATTTCTGCCCCGCTCATTCCATTCTGTAAATGGACTTTCGAGTAGTGCTTAAACTTACTCTTTAACCTACTGCTTACAAGCATGCTAAAGAGTCCAAAAACTCCTGCTATGATAATATAGCCCATATCGAATCCAAACATAATCGTATACTTTATTTGTTATTTCAAATTAATAGGCAAATGCCTTCTAATTTAAAACAAAAACCCCGCCAAATGATGGCAGGGTCTCAAAAACTGACATTTTGTTCGTTTATACCATGACTGGAGAATCCCAGTTAAAGGCTTCAATGATTTCTTTGTAAATAACCTCACCTTCAACAATGTTCAATCCTTTTTCCAAAGATTTATCCATGCGGCAAGCACTTTGCCATCCGTTGTTCGCCAAGCTCAATACATAAGGAAGCGTAACATTGGTCAGTGCTATAGTTGAAGTATACGGTACAGCTCCGGGCATGTTCGCCACACAATAATGAACTACATCATCAATGATATATACCGGATCTTCGTGGGTGGTCGGCTTGGTAGTTTCTATGCACCCCCCTTGATCTACGGCTACATCCACAATTACGGTGCCAGGGTGCATATCTTTCAACATATCGCGGGTAATCAAATTTGGTGCTTTTGCTCCTTTCAACAATACCGCCCCAATGATTAAATCATGGGTCTTGATATGCTTACGAATTCGTAGTTCGTTCGAAAAATCAGTGACCACATGGTTTGGCATTACATCATTTACATAACGAAGTCGTTTCATATTAATGTCCATAATGGTTACATGGGCTCCGAGGCCAGCCGCCATTTTAGCTGCCTGAATTCCGACAGTTCCCGCACCAAGCACTAATACCTTACCTGGTTGCACACCTGGAACACCTCCCAAAAGCACACCTTTACCTTTTACGGGTTTCTCCAAGTATTTTGCACCTTGCTGAATGGCCATTCGACCAGCAACCTCCGACATTGGTGTCAACAAAGGTAGCGTACCATCCTCATCTTCAACGGTTTCATAGGCAATACAAATGGCCTTACTATCAATCATCGCCTTGGTCAATGGCTCACTTGATGCAAAGTGAAAATAGGTAAATACAACTTGACCTTCTTTGATTAAAGGGTACTCTCTCGCGATGGGCTCTTTTACCTTAACAATCATTTCAGCAATTGCGTAAACTTCTTCTATGGTAGGCAAAATCTTTGCCCCGGCATCGATGTAATCTTGATCAAAAAAACCACTACCCTCACCTGCCGTAGATTGCACATATACGGTATGGTTGTTCTTGGCCAATTCGAATACTCCCGATGGGGTCATTCCCACTCGGTTTTCATTGTTCTTAATTTCCTTGGGTACACCAATAATCATCACTTGCTATTTTAAAGTTGTTGTTTGTATGTGAATTACAACCCAAAAATGTGGGATATCATATGCAAAGGAAAATAAAATCGACAAAATACAGGGGTATTATCGATAAAAAGTAAAAATTTTAGAATATACCCCCTAAAATTTAGGGGGTTCATCCAAAATAAATCTGTTTATTGATTGAGTACCCCAGCTATTTATGTCTGAATTTCAAAAAGAGCATAAATATGACCAATACACCAGTGATAGTATTGGCCAATATGATGGCCAGACTATTATGGTGTAGACCATAGATTAGCCAAAGCACAAGACCGAGCATCAAAACGAGGTACATGGTCAATGAAATATCTTGGGTAGATTTATATTTCCAAGCCTTAAAAACTTGGGGTACATAAGCCAAGGTAGTGCAGGTAGCGGCGATTAAACCGATAATTTCAATGGTTGGCATAGATTGGTTTTAAAGCATTTTGCTCCTAGATTTTAGAAACAGGGTTACCGTGTTAGTATTGATATGTCTTCTCCTATTTACGAGAAGTCGTGCACAAGAAGCTGTCGAAAGAAAGGGATTACCCAACGATATTTACGATTTTACCAGGCACCACGATAACCTTTTTAGGAGTTCTCCCATCAAGATATTTGGCCGTTTGCTCATGCGCCATAACGGCAGCTTCAATATCATCTTTGCCCATATCGGCAGGAAGCAGCATTTTGAAACGCATCTTACCGTTGAAAGAAATCGGATATTCCTTGCTGCTCTCCACCAAGTATTTTTCCTCAAACTTGGGGAAAGGTGCGTTGGCAATGGATTCTGAATGCCCTAATAACTCCCAGAGCTCTTCAGCAATATGCGGCGCGTAAGGCGATACCAAAATAGCCAAGGGTTCTAAAATATCACGACTTTGGCACTTTTGTGCGGTCAATTCATTAACACAGATCATAAAAGTGGATACCGAGGTATTAAAACTGAAGTTCTCAATATCTTCCTCAACCTTCTTAATGGTCTTGTGCAGCGATTTTAAATTCTCTGGGGTAGGTTGGCTATCACCTATATTCAGGTACAACTTCCACAGTTTTTTCAAGAACCCATGCACCCCAGTGATACCGGCTGTATTCCAAGGTTTGGACTGCTCCAAAGGACCTAGGAACATTTCATACAACCTTAGGCTATCGGCCCCATACTCCTCACAAATTTGATCGGGGTTGACCACGTTATACTTGGATTTGGACATCTTTTCAATTTCGCGACCAACGATGTACCTTCCATCCTCTAGAACAAATTCAGCACCTGCCATATCGGGCCGCCATTTTTTAAATCCTTCAATATCGAGCTCATCAGAGGAATTTATCAATGAAACATCGGCATGTATCGGATATACCTCTTTCCCTTCAATCAACCCTTTGGAATATACTTTATTGGTTGCTCCATCTTTATATACAAATGCACTCGTACCGGTAATCATACCCTGATTGATCAGCTTTTTTGCAAACTCATCTTTAGGCGCGATTCCTCTATCGAATAAAAACTTTTGCCAAAAGCGTGAGTACAACAAATGCCCTGTAGCATGTTCACTGCCCCCAATGT
>CAYNUM010000145.1:513-6191 GCA_964400025.1 uncultured Croceivirga sp. | reverse complement strand
AATTGAGTTTCTTTCGTATATAGCGGCAATGAAGGGTGTAGGTGGTCCTAATTTAAGCAAGAAAATTAGTCGTTTACTGGAAGGTCTCAATTTGATGGATGTCGCAAAGAAACCAATAGGTCGTTATTCAGGGGGCATGAAACAACGAGTGGGTATCGCTCAGGTTTTACTTAATGATCCCAAGGTCATCATCTTCGACGAGCCAACAGTTGGGTTGGATCCAGAAGAAAGGGTGCGATTTCGTGATCTTATTTCTGATTTAGCCAATGATTGTGTGGTAATACTTTCTTCACATATCGTTTCTGACATTGACTCAATAGCCAATAAAGTCGCCATAATGAAAGATGGTGCCCTAATGGCTTTCAACAACCCTAGTGCACTGATGGCTTTGGTTGAGGGTATGGTTTACGAAACAATACTTCCTAAAGACGAATTACAAAGATTCAAATCAAATCATTTGGTGGTCAGCACTTCAAGAAAGGGGTCACAAATCTTAGTGCGCTACATCACTACAAATAGTAATCAAAATACAAATCCAGTAAAAGCAAATCTTGAAGATGCTTATCTCTATTTGACCAAAAAAAACCAAGCATAATGCAGTTCTTAACTCTAATAAAATATGACTTTTTAAAGCGAGTACGCAGTTATACTTTTTTGATTACTATGTGCGCCAGTATTGCAATCGCTTACACCTTTATTCCAGCGCCAGAAGCCTCATATTCTACAATAAAAATTTCAAATTATATAGGTGAATATAACTCAGCATGGTTCGGTTATGTGTCTGGAATTATGTCAAGTGTTTTGCTCTCTTTAATAGGGTTTTATTTTGTCAGTGGAGAAATAAAAACAGATAAATCCACTAAAGTAGGTCAAATTATGGCCACTACTCAGATTGGTAATTCAAGATATTTATTCATCAAAGTCTTGAGTAATTTTCTCTTGCTACTTACCATAGTCAGCATAATCTTTTTAATGAGTATCACTATATTTTTTATATATAGTGGTGGTCACGAGTTTGAAATATTGAATTTTTTAAAACCTTATCTCGTTTTGACACTGCCCGTCTTATTTTTTATAGCAGTGCTGGCTGTAATTTTTGAGGTTGTCTTCGGAAAATATAGAATTCTCCAAAATATTGTATTCTTTGTCTGTTTTACTTCTTTGCTTGTCTACAAACCTGAGACAAGGGTGGAATTTGCTTTTGACCTTTTCGGCGATAAGATTGTGGCAAACCATTTAGAGAAGCAGGTAAGTTTGCTCACTGGCTCAAATGAGCCCAACCATATAAATATCGGCTACACCTTTAATGATGCTGATCAATTAGAAAGATTTACATTTTCAGGGTTCAATTTTCCAAGTTTATTTTTGGTAAGTCGCATCTTATGGATTTGTTTGGGAATAGTATTCATTCTTTGTATTTCTCCTTTTTTTCATCGATTTGATATCAAGAATGCAACAGGTGTAAAGAAGAAATCAAATACTAGAAGCAAGTCGAACTTCGCGGCAATTGAATTAAGTGTAAAAAATCTTCCAAGCATTAAGCCAGATTTCAGTGTATTACCATTGATTAAAATTGAGTTTCTGATGCTTTTTAGAAAAGGTAAACGCTGGTTATGGGTTTTGAACATTTTAGGCATGGTACTATTATCTTTTTTACCGTTAGACCTGGCCCATAAAATCATTTTACCGGTCTTGTGGTTTTTACAGGTACATAGGTTATCAGATTTGACTACAAAGGAAATGGCCTACGACGTTCACTATCTATCGTTTTCTTCAAAATCTCCCGTAAAAAGACTGCTAAATGCACAGTTGATTGCCGCTGTAATACTCATTTGCGGGCTTTCATTCCCATTAATAGTGAGATACGCTTTAACAGGTAATTTCTTGGTACTGTCATCAATTCTTCTTGGTGGTATTTTTTTAGTGCTGCTCGCCGGGATAATTGGTTTATTGTCAAAGGGCAAGAAGCTCTTTGAAGTCGTTTTTTTCCTAATTACCTATTCAAACATAAACTCAATATCATTTTTAGATTATTTGGGGGCACTTAATACGGGCACCTATAAGTTTTGCATAATGGGCTTAATGAGTATAGTAATGTTACTTATCGTTTATGGCATAAGAAGATGGAACTTGATTAGTTCTTAAAAACCCATCAAATACAAAATCTAAAAAAATTGTCCAATAATTTTTGTTGTAGGCGTCACTTAATAGAATTCAAATAATCAATAATACTTTAAAAAGACAAAAATGAAAAAAATCGTATTGTTACTATTACCTATGTTCTTAATCGTTTCCTGTAGTGAGAAAAAAAGTAACCAACAGGAGCAATCCCAGGCCAATATTAAAATAGCGAAATCGGTATTTGAGCATTTTAACAACCATGATTGGGAGGGCATGGCCAATCTCTATATAGAAAATGCCGAATTTAAAGATCCCGAATACGGAATTGAAAAGGTAACTAAAACTAGAGCATCTATTGTTGAACACTATACAGAAATGAACCAGATTTTTCCTGATATAAAGGATGAAGTGATCTCCATGTACCCATCTGGCGATAAAAATATTATTGTAGAGTTTATTTCAACCGGAACTGCTCCAGACGGTTCAACTTTTGCTTTACCCGTGTGTACAATTTTTACCATCGAAAACGGAATGATTACCAAAGACTATAATTACTATGACAATTTCTAATTGTTTGAATTTTAATTAAGAGTTAAGTTTTAAAATATTATGGTAAAACCCAACCTTAAAAATTGCAACAAGTACGTAAGTTTTGGTATACTATTTTCTCTTTTTGCATCAGTTGTTTTTGCCCAAAGAGATATAGTCATTACATCGGACATTGACCTTTTTTGGGAAACCTTTGACCTTGTCAAATCGCAGAAAGAATCTGCAATACAAATCCAACTTTTTGATTCCCTTTATCTAAAAGAAGGAACTATCGGCCTGAAGCAGATGGCAATGGCAAAAAATTACGACGCCGAACTTTATGTTGACCTGATTAATAAATATCCAAGGTATTGGGAGTCGATTCGCACACGAACTTATAAAGCAAAACAATTGTCAAGTGAGTTGGAGTCTGGAATCGAGAAACTTCGAAAAATATATCCCGAGATGAAACCGGCAACAATTTATTTTGTTGTTGGAGCAATGCGTTCAAACGGTACCACTCAAGGAAATTCGGTTCTCATTGGGAGCGAGTTTGCATTGGCAGACAGTAAAGTGGATATCTCAGAGTTTGAAGGGGAAACCAAAGATTGGCTCAAAGGATTTTTCAAGACTGAGCCTATTAAATCTATTATACAGTTGAATTTACATGAATACGTCCATACCCAACAATCAAACCTCCCAAACGAATTATTGTATCAATGTTTTTATGAGGGAATTGCTGAATTTGTTTCGGTTATTGCTTCGGGTATGCCTTCGGCATCTCCAGCTATTGAATATGGAAAGTCAAACCCAAAGGTCAAAGAGGTCTTTGAAAAAGAAATGTTTTTTGAGCGAACAAATGATTGGCTTTGGAGTAACTCTCCAAACCAATTTGCAACTAGGGATTTGGGTTATTATATAGGATATCAGATGGCTGAGGACTACTATCAGGCCGCAAGGAACAAATCAATAGCAATTAAAAACCTTATTGAAATTGACTACAGCAATCAAAAAGAAGTAGATGCCCTGATTGACGAAATAGGCTTTTTTTCTATACCCATTGAAGAACTGAGGAAAGTAGATAAACAAAATCGGCCTGTTGTTATTCGTATAAAAGAGATAAAAGATGAATCCATTTTAAGTCCAAAGATTAAAAATTTAACCATTGAATTTTCGGAGGAAATGAACGGGGAAACCTATGGTTTTAATTATAGCGAGTTAGGTAAGGCCGCCTTCCCAGAATTGATTGATTCGGAATGGTCAGATGACCTTAAATCAATAAAGGTGAAATTACTACTTTTTCCCAGTAGGCAGTACAAGTTTTGGTTAACCCAAGGATTCCAAACCAAACTAAAGGTTCCCATTCTACCATATTTAGTACACTTTGAGACTTCTAGGGAAGATTAGAGTGACGACAAGACAAATTTCTATTGAAATCAGTAGGTATGAAGTATGATTAAAGAATAGTATAATATCATTCACCCCTTAAACCCAATGATTCGCCCCTAAAGGTTGTAATTGAATGTCGTAACGATAGATAAATACTTAATTGCAAGAAAAAACAGAATGAAAAAAATCAATTGTTTACTAGTATTATTTATGGCAATCATTCATTGTAATTGTCAAGAGAAAAAGATTGAAATATCTAAGGATACTGATTTAGATAGCTTATTTGAAGAAGAAATCATCAATCAAGGTATTGTAGGCGCCGCTGCGGCTTATTCTATTAATGGAGAGACAATTTGGGAAACCGTAGGTGGTTATTCAGATGAAAAAACCAAGCAATCGTTTCAGAAAAACACAAAAGTTCGAATGGCTTCAATAGCAAAAAGCATGACGGCTATTGCCATAATGCAATTGGTAGAAAAAGGATTGTTGGATTTGGATGCACCAATACAAAACTATGTTCCAAATTATCCAAAGCAAACTAAAACCCAAATAACTACAAGGCATTTACTATCACATACCTCAGGAATTGACGGATATAAGAATACCAAGGAGGCCGAAACTCAAATTAATTATCCAACTCTTGACGATGCCATCACAATTTTTAAAAATAGACCACTACTTTTTGAACCGGGTACCGGGTACAATTACACCACATATGGCTATACCCTATTGGGTCTTATTTTAGAAAATATTTCTGGGTTGACGTATGAGGATTATATGCGAAAAAATATCTGGGACATTGCTGAAATGAATAATACAGGTATCGACGTGTATGGTAAAGATGAAGGGAATTCATCAAAACTTTATAGCAAAAGACGAAATGGTAAAACAATTGAGGGGACCGAGAATAATTTAAGCAATCGTGTGCCAGGTGGTGGATTTTACACTACCATCGGCGATATGATGAAATTTGGTAATTCAGTAATAGAAAATACTTTAATTAAGAGAGAAACGCTAGACTTAATGAGACAACGCCACAGTGTAAATACAGAGTCAAAATATGGTTTCGGTTGGTTCTTGTATACTCCAGCTCCAAATGAAGGAAGACTAATAGGACATGGCGGGGCACAAATGGGTTGTTCATCACAGCTATTTATTGTTCCAGACGAAGGTGTGGTAAGTGTTGTTCTTGCAAATACTTCTCGAACTGAGGTTACCGGTTTTGCAGCTAAACTCGCGAAGCTTGCATTAAAATAATACCTGCCTTATACCATTCGAAGAGAGGTTTTTTGAAAACTAGCATAAGGTGCTATTTGTCTGATCATGAGCTCGACGAAATCATAAAAATTACTGAAACCTTTTGGTTCAAGATTCATTAACAATAGAAGTAATAGTTAAGTCTTCATCAAAAAGTGATTTTGGAACGACCAATGGCGAAAGCAGTTTTCTAGAAAAGGAGGCCCTAGCTTTTCTAAGACAAACGGTAAGACACTTAAACGATAAATAACAGCAAAAGGTAACCCATAACAAAAACTTATTTGCAAAACGGGGGAAAGCCCTTAAGAACTATTCAATATGAGAAACTTAATTCGCTTGGCATTCATGTTTCTTTTATTTAGCGCCTGCAGTGAAAAGATAGA
>CAYNUM010000145.1:0-503 GCA_964400025.1 uncultured Croceivirga sp. | reverse complement strand
AAAAAAAAAAAAAAATGCTCGACGGGTAACTTTGTGAAAAGATAGAAAATGAAATGATTAATGATAAAAGTGGGCTTGATAATATTTTGGTTTACAGTGACTCGTTGTACGATACCAAAAAGTTTGTGGGACGCTACAAGCCCAAGGTGTCAGTATTTGGAACTTTCCATTTTACAAATAGTGATATGCATGACTTTATGGACACTTATAAAGTAGATGGACTTAACAAAACCAGACAAGAAGAATTATTGGAGCTTATCGAAAAATTACAATCCTTTCAACCCACGAAAATCTTAGTCGAAAGAAATAGAATTGCGTTTGACAGCGTCATTGCCAAAGAATATAAAGTTTATAACGAACAAGATTCTACTTTTCAAATCAATGATGAAGTCTATTTGATCGCATTTCCTTTGGCCAAACAACTCGGACATAAAAAAGTATTCGCTTCAGACGCAGAAGCAACTTGGTTTGGGGCCGATTTAGATTGGGAAAATTTTGATGAG
>CAYNUM010000144.1:0-6226 GCA_964400025.1 uncultured Croceivirga sp. | reverse complement strand
AAGAAACGCGGACGTAACATTTCACCATTATTTGCAATAGCATTGTAAAAAGCTAGGGTTTGGATTGGCGTCATCGCTACTTCATAGCCATGTGACATCCAGGCCAAAGAAATACCCGACCACCCCTGATCACCTGGATAGCGAAGTACAGGTTGACCTTCACCAACAATTGGAAGTTTTAGGTCTTCATGAAGACCCATATTCATTAATCGGTTGACGAACTTTTCAGGACGCCCTTTGTAATTTTCATGAATGATTTTGGCAAATGCCGTGTTAGATGAAACTGCAAAGGCCTCGGCGACGGATATCTTGCCATAACCACCCCATCGCGAATCCTTAACAGTGCGGTCATACACCCGCCACCGTCCCTTCTCAGTATCGACGATTGTACTGGTATCGACCACTTTATCCTCCAGTGCAGCCACCAAACTCATTAGTTTAAATGTCGAACCTGGTTCATGTGATTCGCCAACAGCATAATTCAATTTCTCATAATAGGTACCCTCCTCGGTTCTACCAAGATTAGAAATTGCCTTGATTTCACCAGTTTGGGTTTCCATAACAACCACACAACCATGGTCTGCCTTGTATTTTTCCAATTGGCCCAACAACGCATGATGGGCAATATCTTGAATATTGGTATTGATGGTGGTCACGATATCTTGACCATCTTTAGGCTCAATGATATTGTCAAAACCTACAGGTTTCCATTGACTGCCCGCACTCTTCTGTTTTAACCTTTTGCCTTCTTGACCTCTTAAGAAAGGGGCACCAAAAGCACCATCAAGTCCTACACGGGTGTAATGTCCGTTGTTATCAACTCTTTCATACCCGATACTCCTTGCAGCCATTTTACCCAATGGATATTCTCGAACAACCTTGTGCTTTTCGATAAAACCACCTTTGTTCGGCCCCAATCGGAACATTGGAAATTTTCGCATACGCGCATAATCGAGGTAGGAAACATTTCGCGCAATCAGCTTATACCCATTTTTATTGGCCCTCGCTTTACGCAACATCTGAAGATAATGAGATGAGGGTTTGTCAAATAGTTTTCCCAACGAATCGCAAAGTGGACCGATATTCTCTTCCCAAACTTTGGCCTTCACCGTATTGGCATCAAACCGAATTTCATATTTGGCGACAGATGCAGCTAGCAAACTACCGTCATCAGCATAAATATTGCCCCTGTTGGGTTCTATGGTAAACATCTGCTCGGTCTTTTGAACAGCTTTGGCCTTGTAGACTTCACCTTTCACCATTTGAATGTCGACCAACTTTACTACAACAGCAATGGCAAAAACGAACAAACCCCCAGCAACGAGGTACAATCTGTTCATGATATTTTTTTCGCTGATGGCCACTATTCCGCTGTTTTTACAATTATTTTTTGTGGAGGGGTAACTGCAGGAACAAGTCCGTTATCAGCAACTTCATTCCTTAGGGTGGATTCCAATCGGATTTGCTGAAGCTCCTGGCGCTTGGCCACAAATTCACTTCGCAAGGCGCGTACTTCTTCAGTAAGGGATGAAATTTGCGTAACCCTTTTATCAGCTTGATGACTACTGGAAATCATCAGTGCTGCCAAAAACGATGAGAAAAGCAGAAACAGCCAATTCTTGGGAGCATCACCACTCACCAAAAACTTACCCTTTAAAATATCCAATAATCCTTTTTTCATTTTCACTTAGTTAGTCTCGTTACTTCTAACCTAGATTCGCTCCGCGATACGGAGCTTTGCACTGCGTGCTCTATTATTTTCTACTATTTCTTCTGCCGATGGCACAATCAATCCCCCTACCTTCTTTAGTGGAACATCAATGTTCCCATAGAAATCCTTTTCAGCCTGACCCTCAAATTTCCCATCCCTAATAAACCGTTTTGCCAAACGGTCTTCCAAGGAGTGATAGCTGATCATACTCAACCTTCCTCCAACTTTGAGAACATCAGGAACTTGTTCCAAAAATTCCTTGAGCACCTCAATTTCTTCGTTCACCTCGATTCGTAAGGCCTGATAGACCTGCGCCAAAATCTTGTTCTCTTTTCCCTTTAGCAAAAACCGGGATATGGTCTTTTTCAAATCTTCGGTGGTGACTATTTTTTCACTTGACCTTTCACTGACTATTACACTGGCCAAACCCTTTGCATTGCGTAATTCTCCAAACTCTTGAAAAACCCGAACCAAGTCTTCTTCACTGTATGAATTGACCAGTTCAAGCGCGCTTTTTGATGCCCTTTGGTCCATACGCATGTCCAACCTTGCCTCATACCTTGTGGAAAAACCCCTTTCCGCTACATCAAACTGATGGGAAGACACCCCAAAATCTGCCAAGATTCCATCAACTTTTAGAATGCCATAGAACTTTAAAAACCGTTTGAGGAACCGAAAGTTTTCATTGATCAACCGAAATCTTTCATCCTCAATTCCATTGGCGAGCGCATCTTCATCTTGATCAAAGGCAAACAACTTGCCCTGCGCACCCAACCGTTTCAATATTTCTTTTGAATGCCCGCCTCCGCCGAAGGTGACATCCACATAAACACCATTTTCCTTTATGTCAAGCCCGTTAACAGACTCCTCTAATAGCACAGGCCTGTGATACATGCCAACTATTCTTTTTTATCTGAATCCCCCTTTTTCTGCAACATCACCTTTTGGGCCAGTGTCTTTTTCTTCTCTTTGGTAGCTGAAACCCGATCATTGTATTTTGCCAAATCCCAGATTTCCAAATACTTGCCCATTGGAGCAATCTTCACCTCTTTTGTTATGCCAACAAGACTGGTGATACTTTTCGGAATCAACAACCTACCGGTGGCGTCCAACTCTACTTGTCGCAATCCATCATTATAGATTCGAATAAAATCAAGATGGTCTTCATCAAACCTGCTCTTCTGATTCAACTCCTCCATTACGCTCAGCCATTCCTTGGCAGGATATAACTCCAAACAATCATTGTAATAGGACTTCTTTACAAAAAAGCCATCCTTAAGAACCGGTGACATTTGGTTCCTTAGGGCAACCGGAAGCATGACGCGACCTTTGGCGTCAGCCTTACACTCAAATGTTCCGAAGAAAATGATGTCCAAAGTCCGGTTGTTTATTTATTACTGAATCAAATATATAAATATTCCTCCCACATTTTACCACTAAAAAACACAATGTTGATAAATAACTATATATTTTGGTCAAATATTGCACTTTTTACCCAAAAATGACACTATACTAGCCCATTTACTCCCACAAATCACCCGGAATGTTCTTTTTTGAAATGCCTATATTTGCCGCTGATGCCGAACCAATCTAGATGGAAGACGAAATCATAATCGACGGTAAATACCGTTACATTGAAATCGGGGAAGGAACGCCCATAATTATACTGCACGGGCTGATGGGTGGACTGAGCAACTTCCATGGGGTGACCGACCATTTTCCGTCAAAGGGCTACAAGGTTTTGGTGCCGGAATTACCCATCTATGATATGCCAATGCTTAAAACCACGGTAAAGAATTTTGCCCAGTTTTTGCAAGAATTCATCGAACACAAGGGTTTTGACCAAGTCATACTTTTAGGGAATTCACTTGGCGGCCATATTGGACTCTTACATTCCAAATTATTTCCCGAAAAGGTAAAAGCATTGGTAATCACAGGCAGCTCTGGACTTTATGAAAGCGCAATGGGCGATGGTTATCCAAAACGGGGCGATTATGAATTCATCAAGAAAAAGGCTGAAGATGTCTTTTATGATCCTAAAGTGGCCACAAAAGAAATCGTTGATGAAGTTTTTGCAACCGTCAATGACCGAATGAAATTGGTAAAGACATTGGCCATTGCGAAAAGTGCCATCCGCCATAATATGTCGAAAGACCTACCAGATATGCAAACACCAACCTGCATAATTTGGGGGAAACAAGACAATGTTACACCTCCAAATGTTGCCGAGGAATTTCATCAGCTTTTACCAGATTCCGATTTATTCTGGATTGACAAATGCGGTCACGCCCCCATGATGGAGCACCCTATTTACTTTAACGAGATTTTGGATGATTGGCTGGAAAAGCGAGGATTCTAACTGAAGGACTAAATTCTAGAAATCTGATAGTCGTCCCCCAAGAAAACTCCAAAATCCCATATCTTACACTTCTATCCATTCAACATGAAAATTACCTCTGCCGAGTTTATAATGAGCAATTCTGATGTGGCCAAATGTCCCAAGGATGTATTGCCCGAATATGCCTTTATCGGGCGTTCAAACGTTGGGAAATCTTCGCTCATTAATATGTTGACCGACAACAAGAATATGGCAAAGACCTCTGGTCGGCCTGGAAAAACCCAATTAATCAATCATTTTAAAATCAACAACAACTGGTTTTTGGTCGACTTACCAGGTTATGGCTACGCCCGCGTATCGAAAAAAGACAAAAAGACCTTCCAAAAATATATTACAGACTATTTTCTGAAACGAAAACAATTGGTTTGCGCATTTGTATTGGTTGATATTCGTCACGAACCCCAACCCATTGATTTGGAGTTTATGGAATGGCTCGGGACCAATGGTCTACCCTTTGCCCTGATTTTCACCAAAGCCGATAAATTAAAACCTGGAGCAATAGAAAATCACGTCAATAAGTATCTTAAAAAGATGGTTGATGGTGTTTGGGAAGAAGCACCACCACACTTTGTGACCTCTTCGAGCAAACACCTGGGTAAGGAGGAACTTCTTGATTACATTGACGGTATCAATAGAAGCATCAAAGAAAGCCCCATCAATTAATAAAACAACCGCTGCTCCATAATCTTAAAAGGGTGCTAAAAACATTTCAGATGATATACAATATTTATATATTTGTATATACAAATGTTGTTTATACATATATTATGAAAACAGTACTACATAAAGCAAACACAAGAGGATTTGCGAATCACGGTTGGTTAAAAAGTCACCACACCTTTAGCTTCGCGGGCTATCAAAACCCTGAGCGAAACCATTTTGGGGTATTACGCGTGCTCAATGACGATCAAGTTTCTGAAGCCAAAGGTTTTGGCACGCATCCCCACGATAATATGGAGATTATTTCCATACCATTGGAAGGTGATCTAGAACATAAAGACAGCATGGGCAACACCACTGTTATTCGCGAAGGCGATGTTCAAGTCATGAGTGCAGGCACGGGTATTTATCACAGCGAGTACAATAAGAATGCCGACAAACCGGTAAAATTCTTGCAGATTTGGGTCTTTCCGAACAAGCGAAATGTAGAGCCTCGATACGACCAGATTTCGATTCGTGACATTGAAAAAGAAAATCAATTCTATCAGGTGCTTTCACCCAATGCCGATGACGATGGCGTTTGGGTGCATCAAAATGCCTGGTTCCATTTAGGAAAATTTGAGGCAGGAAAAACAGATTCGTATACCATTAAAGGCGAAAACAATGGGGTGTACGCTTTTGTTCTTGAGGGCGAGGTAGACATTAATGGACAAACCCTTGACACCCGTGATGGTTTTGGTATTTGGGATGTGGATTCCTTTGATTTCAAATCAAACACGGATAGCACGGTACTTTTGATGGAAGTGCCTATGCAATTATCACAGATTGGACGTTAATTACAATCTCATCATCCCCTCTTCGATGGTTGAGGGGATTTTTATTTGAGAACCCATATATCATTTGAGGTAGTTTATTCTAAAACACAACTACTTTTGCAGTTTTCCCCTATCATAATTTCTTTGGTCGAAATCTATATCATTCACATCTGAATTATTTGTTACTGTTACCTAATCGGCATATTTTGGAGCAATAAAGTCAAGAATGAGGAAATTAATTTTAATTGTCTACATTTTTGTAGCAGGTAGTTGTTCAACAGAAGAGGATGAACCGTGTGTTGAAACAATTTGTCCAGATGGATTTAATAATTGCGTCGAAAGACCGTGTAACATAGATGATTTTAGGCTTTCAAAAAACAGATAATCAATTGTAGAAATGTCGTTAAAACAGGCAAAATTATTAATCATACTCCTTGCAACAATATCGGTCTTCTCGCAGGAAAAGTCATTTGTTCAGGGGATTAATCCTTTTGATTCAAATTACTTCAGTGCAACACTATATCTCAGGGATGGAAGCACTATTGATGGATTTGCAAAAATTAGGAAAAAATCCATCACACAATCAATATTATTCAAGCAAGTGCAGTTTTCAGACACCAAAAAAAAGTACAATCATAAGCA
>CAYNUM010000143.1:0-6250 GCA_964400025.1 uncultured Croceivirga sp. | reverse complement strand
GAGACCCTAAAGTTCACTTGTAAGGTGGCATAACCTCTACTGGCAAATAATTGCGCTTCAGGATTGAAACCCCATGAATCGCGGATACCCTGTGGACCTCCATGTGGGTTCACAATTACAGGTACCTTTTCACCGGCCAAAGCTTCCTCAGGTAATGTAATGTAGCCATGAATGGTTTTTCCATCACGACTGGTAAAGGTGATTGGACGCATTTCTGCCATATCCTCAGGCTTCAAATGCGGCATAGTATTGTATAATTCTTCCAGCTTGTTCTCTTTCACATTATACGAATAATACGTTCCGTATAACTTATCGCTTCCCACGTAAACCATCAATAGGTTTTCGTCTTCAGTTTTATCCAACACTGAATAGGTATGCCCAGGCAACTCATTCTTCACAGCGGCATCCAATTTTTTAAACGCATCGCTCACAGGTACCATGATGTCTTTTTCTCCTTCATATGAGAAGTAATCAATTGAATAGCCATTTACTTTAGATAGTCCCATGCCACCGACGTCATACATATCGTTTGAAAATATTTTTTCAATAGGCTTGTCTTCCTTTAAATCATACAACAAGATTTCAACCTTATCACTCTCTAAATTGCTACTAACGTAGGCATCGTGAGGATATTCAGTGGCATAATTAAATGATATTATTCCGAAATCATCTTTCCAGCTTAATTGCTTAAAAAGACCAAAACCTCCCTCACCATCTTCGTAATACAAATCGATATTGACACCATCACGCAATCGGGCATAGCCCCGTAGCTTTCCATCCTTATCAAAAGAATAACCAGAAATTGGGTTAGCTGGGTCGTCATTCGTGAACAATTGCTCAATTTCACCGGTAACAACATTTAACTTATATGGTTCAAAAACCTGCGGATTGTTCTTGTTCAGTTCGACGATGATATGTTCCTTGTCTTCTTTTAATAGCTCAAAAAACTCGGCACGCACACCGTCAAAAGGGGTCAGGTCTTTGTCATTGGATCCATCATAGTCAATAGCATAAACATGATAGTTTTCATCACCGCCCTTATCCATCACATAGAACAGACGTGTTTGGTTCAACCAACCATAACCCCGAATCAACTCTTCACCTTGTTCTATAACCCTATTAGCCTCACCGGTCGATAAATCCTTAACATAAACATGCTGTTTGCCATTGTCATCACTTTGACGGTATGACAAATATTTTCCATCGGGAGAAAAGCGAAACGTAATCCCCTTGGGATTTCCAAAATAGTCTTCCACTGAGTATTTGAAATCACCCTTGTCTAGCTCGGTTAAAGCCAAAAGTTCGTCTTCTGAACTGGGCAATGCCGTATTACCAGGCAAGGTCTTGATGGTTTTCTCAAGATTTAAGGGCATTTCATTGGTGCCCTGGGTAAAGGTGCCCGTTACGGTATCACCTTCTAAAGTACCTACATATTTAATACCGGCTTGTTTGAACACAATGGTCAAGGTGTTATCGGCAAAGATGGTTTCATCCATTGGAATATCAGTTGCGCCTTGGGAGGGGCTATCCATTGTCGAACTAAATACGCCATTCTCATTGGCAACGGTAAAGAGCAAGGGCATATCCGTACCCTGAACCGATAATGTACCTTTCCACGTTCCAGTGATATCTTGGGCAAAAGCACCAAGACCGATAAATAGCATAAGCATAGTTGCGAATACTTGTTTTTTGATTGTCATTTTACTGAATTTTTTAGTTAATAAACATAAGACTCGCTACCTAATCAATTGTTACGAAATCAAGTCATTAAATTTAAAAAAGAAGTGACCTGCAAACCAATTAAATAGGTGCAACGGTAAAATGCCCATTGCAAACGGAAATCACTTAACTTCCGGTGGAAAACGAGAAAAAACCTTTCCTACTATTTTTCTTAGCTGTTCTTCTTTTTTCAAAGGGGTCGTATTTGGGCGAAATGCGCTTTCGGAATTCGCTTGCCAAAAAAGCACCTCGCTTTGCAAATCAACCAAATCAAACTGAATATTGCGCCTTAATTGTGTTGAGCCCATAGGAATACCAATGGAGACCCCACCCCCAACATTACGATTGGTACCGCCAACTCCGATACCGACATTATTTTGATTGGTTCTTGCAAATTCTTCAGTGATTATGTTGATTAAAAAATCAGGTTCTTCAGACAGCAAAAAACCTTTTGCCTGCAAGGTTGAATCGAGAACCCTGAACAGTCTTTTTTCGTCTAATTGGCTCAGACCGGTCTCCATATCACCAAAATAGTTGTATGTGGTATAATTGGAAAAATCAGTACTCTTATCATAATCATAGTCCACCCTTATGGCGGAACATCCGAATATGAAAAAAGCGACCAAAAACAAATATAACAAGCGCATCGTGTAGAGTATACCTAAAGTTACGAAATGAAAGCCACGAATATCTTAATGGAATATTAATCGTTCAAAAGCGACCACAGTCTATCTTTCAACCCTTGAATGCCTTTTTGTGCCACAGAGGAAATAAAAAGGAATTCAACATCTGGCAAATCTTCTTGCAATTGCGCTTCCATTTCCTCCATCAGCTCATCATCCAACATATCTGATTTTGAAATTGCAACCAATCGCTGTTTATCCAAAAGTTCTGGGTTATACCTTCTAAGCTCGTCAAGTAGAATCTGATATTCTTGAGAAATATCCTTACTATCCGCAGGAATTAAGAACAATAAGGTAGCATTGCGCTCGATGTGACGTAGAAAGTAGTGGCCTAAGCCCTTGCCCTCGGCTGCACCTTCGATAATACCTGGAATATCTGCCATAACAAAACTTCGAAAGTCTCGATATTCGACGATTCCCAGATTTGGTTTTAAAGTGGTGAACTCGTAATCAGCAATTTTTGGTTTTGCTGAAGTGATGACCGAAAGTAAGGTAGATTTACCCGCATTGGGAAAACCCACCAAGCCCACATCGGCCAAGACCTTTAGTTCCAAGGTAATATTTCGCTCTTCGCCTTCAATTCCAGACTGGGCATATCGTGGTGTTTGGTTGGTAGAACTCTTAAAATGCCAGTTTCCCCGGCCTCCTTTTCCACCTTCGGCAATAATGCGTTCTTCGCCGTTTTCAGTGATTTCAAAGAGTACTTCTTGGGTATCGGTATTCTTGATTACCGTGCCGAGCGGAACTTCAAGAATCACATCATTTCCATTGGCCCCTGTACTGCGTTGCTTCCCTCCATGTTCGCCATGACCCGCCTTGAAGTGTCTTTTGAATTTGTAATTGACAAGGGTCCAAAGATTGGTGTTTCCTTTGATGATAATATGACCGCCTCGGCCACCGTCTCCCCCATCGGGTCCACCCATGGCCACAAACTTTTCACGACGAAGGTGCGTAGAACCCTTGCCCCCGTTTCCGGAGGTCACATGTACCTTTACATAATCAACAAAGTTTCCTTCGGTCATTTTTTTTAGCTTATTTACTGACCTTTATGGGAATAGTAGTTTACAAAGCGTCAATTACTTTGCTCAATCGCTCTGTGATTTCAGCAATCTCACCGATTCCGTTTACGGAATAAAATTTGTTTTGAGCCTGGTAATAATCTTTCAGTGGAGCTGTCTTTTGATTATACTCCTCAAATCTGTTCCTTATTTTATCCTCATCTTGATCATCACTTCGACCACTTTCTTTACCGCGCTCTAGCAAACGGGCAATGAGGACTTCGTCGTCGGCCTCAAGTGCGACCGTGCCGTTAATCTCCATTTCCTTACTTTCCAAGAAATTGTCAAGAGCTTGGGCCTGTGCCGTGGTTCTCGGAAACCCATCAAAAATAAAGCCTGCTGCATCTGGGTTCTTTTCTACTTCATCTTGCAACATTTTTATGGTTACCTCATCGGGCACTAAATCACCATTGTCCATGTATGATTTGGCCAATTTGCCCAACTCAGTTCCATTTTTAATGTTATATCGAAATACGTCTCCGGTAGAAATATGTTTCAAATTATATTTCTCTTTTAAAAATCCGGCTTGTGTTCCTTTACCGGCACCCGGTTTTCCAAAAAGAACAAGGTTAATCATATTGGTTTGCTTTAATTGATAGACTTCTTTTAAGTTTCTTCCCAATTCATTGTAATCAAGTCCGTACCCAACAATGAATTTCGAGGGAATCTCAAGACCTACATAATCTATTTGATATTCCCCATTGTAAATCTCCGACTTGTAAAAAAGCGAAGCAATTTTAAACTCCTTTACATTGGTGTCAGAAAACAAATGCACCAATTGCTGTAGTGTGCGACCAGTGTCAATAATATCTTCAAGTATAATGACACTGCGACCTTCAATATCTTCAGATACATCTAGAAGGGTCTCTACTATACCCGTAGAGGTCAAACCCCGATATGAGCTCAACTTGACAAAAGTGACCTCACAGGGATAATCATAGGCCTTTAACAAATCAGATACAAACATAAAAGCCCCGTTGAGCACCCCCACAAAAATGGGAACCTCATCTTTATAATCAGCGGCAATCGCTTTGGCCATTTTGCCTACAGCCTGTTGAATGTCATCTTGGCCAAGAAAGGGTTCAAAGTATTTGTCGTGTAATTTAATCAATGCGTAAAGTCAAAATTGAGGACGGCTAATATAGTGTTTTAGGGTGTCTTTTGAGAAAGGTATTCTCTCGGAATGCGGAATTCCACGTATTTTTGTCATCATTTTTATTAGGCATGGACTATTTTTCATCCCATTTTAAGTTGGGTATTCTTGGAGGAGGCCAATTGGGCAAAATGTTGCTTTATGAAACCCGTAAATGGGATGTTCAGACAAAGGTAATGGACAGCTCACCTGAAGCACCTTGTAAAATGGCCTGCAATGAATTCATAGAAGGCGATTTGTTGGATTTTGAAGCAGTATACCATCTAGGTAAAGATGTGGATGTACTGACCATAGAAATTGAAAATGTAAACGTTGATGCCCTTGAAAAACTGCAAAGTGAAGGCATCACTGTATACCCACAACCCGAGGTGCTTCGAACTATCCAAAACAAGGCTACCCAAAAGCTCTTTTACAGAGATAATACCATACCCACCTCTGAGTTTTCTCGGTTTGCCTACACCTCTGAAATCAAGGAAAGCATTGAAAATGGAGGATTAAGTTTACCCTTTGTCTGGAAAAGTGCCCGATTTGGGTATGATGGCCAAGGTGTTAAGATTATTCGTGAAATAGGCGATTTAGAAAACTTGCCCAATGTAGAATGTATTGCCGAGCAGTTGGTTGATTTCAAAAACGAACTAGCAGTAATTGTGGCTAGAAATTCAAAGGGAGAAATGGTGACCTACCCTGTGGTTGAAATGGAATTCCACCCCGAGGCCAATCAGGTCGAATATGTCATTTGTCCTGCTAGAATTGATGAAGAAGTGGCCAAAAAAGCCCAGGAGGTGGCCAAAAAAGTTTCCAATGCCTTCAATCATGTTGGACTATTGGCGGTAGAACTTTTTCAAACCCAAGATGATGAGATACTGGTTAACGAGGTAGCCCCTCGCCCTCATAATAGCGGGCATTACAGTATCGAAGCCAGTTTTACCAACCAATTCGAACAACACCTTCGTTGTATTCTTGGTTTACCGCTGGGAAAAACAGAAAGCAAAGTTGCAGGAATTATGGTCAACCTAGTGGGCAGTGAGGGGCATACCGGTGAGGTCATCTATCAAAATATAGATGCCGTTTTGGCAATGGAAGGGGTGACCCCCCATATTTATGGTAAAAAACAAACCAGACCTTTTCGCAAAATGGGCCATGTTACCATTGTAGATAGTGATATGGTAAAAGCACGAAAAGTAGCCCAAGAGGTAAAAGAGAAAATTAAAGTTATAAGCAAATGAGCAAAGTAGCCGTAGTTATGGGCAGTACCAGTGACCTACCGGTCATGCAAGAAGCTGTTGATATTTTAAAAGGGTTTGACATCCAAGTTGATGTAGACATTGTTTCGGCCCATCGCACGCCTGAAAAATTATTTGAGTTTAGTAAGAATGCCCACAAAAATGGCTATTCAGTTATCATTGCTGGAGCTGGAGGCGCGGCACATTTACCGGGTATGGTTGCCTCACTCTCACCCTTACCCGTAATCGGGGTTCCGGTAAAAAGCTCAAATTCCATTGATGGGTGGGACTCTGTGCTGTCGATCTTACAAATGCCTGGCGGTATTCCGGTGGCTACTGTCGCCTTAGATGGTGCGAAAAACGCGGGCATTTTGGCAGCTCAGATGATCGGTGCATTCGAGCAGGAAGTAGCTA
>CAYNUM010000142.1:0-6259 GCA_964400025.1 uncultured Croceivirga sp. | reverse complement strand
GATACGATTGAATGGCAGTTCCTCTCGGTTGTTTGCTACAAAATATTGACGCATTTCAGGCCCAATGCTTTCGAGCCAATAGCGCAAATGCCCTACTATCGGAAAGTTGTGTTTTATGGTGTGCCTTCGTTGGATAAAGATATCCCAAATGGCCACCGCTGCCAGGAAAACCAATATCCAAGCCCACCAAGGAAGTGCTGCTACAAACGTTAGAATTTCATTCACCGGATAATCAGTCTATTGACCTGCGTTCAAATAATCCAAAGTGATTTCGGTCATTGCTTTGACACCCAATTGCATCCCGGCATCGTCAATAAAAAAATCAGGGGTATGATGCGGATAGGATGCCGTATTACCAGGGGTCATTCCTCCTAAAAAGAAGAAAAATCCGGGTACGTCCCTTTGAAAATAGGAAAAGTCCTCAGCCCCAGTTATCGCTTTTTGCGCAATCACATTTTCTGCACCAGCAACTCTTTTTAAGGTGGGTAGTGTTTGCCTTGCCAATTCAGGCACGTTAAATGTAATATCAGTCGCATCTTTTATTTCGCAGGTCGCTTCACCACCATAGGCCTTTGCAATGGTAGAAACCATTTCTTTCATTCGTCTGTTGATTAGGTCTTTCATACCGTAATCTAGTGTGCGAATGGTTCCCAACATTTCTGCTGATTCTGGAATAATATTAAAACGAACGCCGCTCTTTATTTTTCCAACTGTGATAACTGCAGCTTCATTGGTCAAGTTGGCTTCACGACTAATTATCGTTTGTAGGCCATCAATGATTTTGGCACTGATCAAAATAGGGTCAACACCACTCCATGGTTGTGAACCGTGACTTTGTTTTCCTTTGACCTTAATTGTAAAGCTCTGTGCAGCAGCCATGGCACCACCTATTTTAAAACGGATTTGTCCTACCGGAGTTTGAGAATTGATATGCAAGCCGAAAATAGCATCCACATCAGGATTCTTTAGCACTCCTTCCTTCACCATCAATAAAGCTCCGCCTTCTTCTCCAGGAGGGGCACCCTCTTCAGCTGGTTGAAAAATGAACTTGACCGTTCCGTGGATTTTATCCTTGTTTTTTGATAATACTTCAGCCACTCCCATTAATATCGCAGTATGCGTATCATGGCCGCAAGCATGCATTACACCAACCTTTTCGCCCAAAAATTCGGTAGTTACGGTTGATTTAAATGGAAGGTCATTGCGCTCAGTTACGGGCAGCGCATCAATATCGGCCCTAAGAGCAACCACTTTTCCTGGGTGATCCCCTTTTAAGAGACCCACCACACCAGTGTAGGCCACTCCTGTGGTTACTTCTATTCCGAGAGACTTTAAATGAGCAGCTATTTTTTCGGAGGTTTTGAATTCTCGATTGCTCAGTTCAGGGTTTTGATGAATGTCATGACGCCATTCAATCACTTTCGATTCAATTGCGGCATAGTCTTTTTCTAAATTTGGCCCTTGGGCAAAAGCCATCACTGAAAGAAGGGCGAATAGTACTGTTGTTTTCATTTTCATAATCACGTGTTTAAAATTTTATGAGACGGAATCCTTCATTTTGTAATTGTATCAATGCTGTCATAGCAGAAAGTGAAAGTTGAACACCTTCAATGGTCTCCTCCATAGTTAAGTTTCTAGAACTTGAGGACTGACCACAGAAAACAAATTGCACATCCGCAGCAATCAATTGGGCTATCATATCGGCATTCGGGTTATTCACCCCAAATCGTTTTTGATAAGCTTCATTCGTACAGAGGTCTTTTGATGCCTTACTATGCACTACCAATGCCACTTCCATATTTTTACTTGGTACCCCAGCCTGAGCGTGCATGTTTAGAAAACGAGCAGCCGTTTCGATACTGGTGTTGAGTATTGTAGGGTCATCTGGACTGTACATAATGTCAAAGACCACCTTGAAGTTTCCGTCTTTGTTTATTGGGTAGCTTGGTGAGTCGACTGACCACACTTTGCCATAATCCTGTATTACGGGGCCGGCCTTCTTCTCTTGTGCTAGTAAAGCAAAACAGGAAAACAAAAACAGCAATAAGGTATGTTTTTTGGAACCTTTCATTTTTGCTCCGCGTTTTTTCTTTTGCGATAGCTATTGAAAAATGCAAGAGCTAAAGCCAACCATATCAAGCGATATAGCCAAATATTAATATCCATGCCAAACAGTCTACCCGTTTGGGCGTCACTAAAAAAGGTGTAGATTACATTAATCAATGCCAAAAAACCAAAAACTAGATTTAGATATTTCATCCTTATTTAAATAGACCACGATTTAAATATATTTAAAATGAACCATACGAACAGTTTCTGTTCAAAACTATTCCCTGACAAGGTCTAAGAAATCTCCATTTATGGCTAATTTCACTGTTTCGAATTTTTAAGAAAATGTCATACTTAGATGAATTAAACGATGCCCAACGTAGCCCTGTCTTGCACAAAGAAGGACCTTTAATGGTCATTGCTGGTGCCGGTTCAGGTAAGACTCGGGTGTTGACTTATCGTATTGCTCATTTAATGGAGCAGGGGGTAGATTCCTTTAATATTTTGGCATTGACATTTACCAACAAGGCAGCCCGCGAAATGAAAAAGCGTATTGCTGATATTGTTGGTCCATCTGAAGCAAAAAATCTTTGGATGGGTACGTTTCATTCGATTTTTGCCCGTTTGTTGCGTTATGATGGGGATAAACTTGGTTTTCCAAGTAATTTTACCATTTACGATACTCAAGATTCACAACGGTTGATAGCTTCAATCATCAAAGAGATGGGGCTGGATAAGGATATTTACAAATACAAACAGATACAAAATCGGATATCCTCTTACAAGAACAGTTTGATTACCGTAAAGGCCTATTTTCAAAATCCTGAACTTCAGGAATCTGATGCAATGGCCAAAAGACCACGGTTGGGTGAAATCTACCAAAACTATGTCGACCGCTGTTTTAAGGCAGGGGCCATGGATTTTGATGATTTATTACTTAGGACAAACGAATTATTGAATCGTTTTCCGGAAGTCTTAATGAAATACCAAGAACGTTTCAAATACATTTTGGTCGATGAGTATCAAGACACCAATCATTCGCAATACCTAATCGTTCGTGCGCTTGCCGACCGTTATCAAAACATTTGCGTCGTGGGTGATGATGCGCAAAGCATCTACTCGTTTCGTGGGGCCAATATCAGTAATATTCTGAACTTTCAAAGAGATTATGACGATGTTGGGGTCTATCGATTGGAGCAGAATTATCGTTCGACCAAGAATATCGTTAACGCAGCCAATTCCATTATTGCCAAGAACAAAAACCAATTGGAAAAAGTGGTTTGGACTGCAAATGATGATGGCAATAAAATAATAGTCCACAGAAGTGATACTGATGCGGAGGAAGGGCGATATGTTGCCGCCTCTATTTTCGAAAACAAGATGCAGCAGCAGCTGCGTAATGGTGAGTTTGCGGTGTTATATCGAACTAACTCACAGTCAAGGGCAATAGAAGATGCGCTACGAAAGAAAGATATCCCTTATCGCATTTATGGTGGACTTTCTTTTTACCAGCGCAAGGAAATTAAAGATGTGTTGGCATATCTACGCTTGGTTATTAATCCTAAAGATGAAGAAGCGCTAAAGCGGATTATTAATTTCCCAGCACGAGGTATCGGTCAGACAACTGTTGATAAGTTGACCGTAGCCGCCAATCATTACGACCGTTCCATTTTTGAGGTTATCGAACACCTTGATAAGTTGGATTTAAAAATCAATTCTGGCACCAAGAACAAGCTTCATGATTTTGTAACGATGATCAAGAGCTTTCAAATTATGAACGAAAGCGCTGATGCCTTTGCCTTAGCGGAACACATTACCAAAAAAACAGGCTTGCTTATTGAGATGAAAAAAGATGGTACCCCTGAGGGTATCGCCAGAATGGAGAATATTGAGGAATTGCTCAATGGTATCCAAGATTTTGTGGAAGGTCAAAAAGAATTGGCTGATGCAACGGGAAGCCTTACTGAGTTTTTGGAAGATGTGGCCTTGGCCACAGATATGGATAAAGATGTGGGTGATGATGACCGTGTGGCTTTGATGACCATACACCTCGCTAAAGGATTGGAGTTTCCATACGTCTATATTGTTGGTATGGAAGAAGACCTTTTTCCTTCTGCCATGAGCATGAATACTCGTAGTGAACTGGAGGAAGAACGCCGACTGTTCTATGTTGCCTTGACCCGAGCTGAGAAGCAAGCCTATCTTACCTATACTCTGAACCGATATAGATGGGGAAAACTGATTGATGCCGAACCGAGTCGATTTATTGAAGAAATCGATGAAAGTTTTGTCGAAAACCTAACCCCGGTAAACGATGCCTATCGTTACAAATCCATGATCAAAGATGATATTTGGGGTGAAGTTGATAAAAGTAAATTACGACAGGTCAAACCAAGAAATGGCACACCGCCTTCAGGTCCGCGACCTTCTGAAAATCAATTACGCCGTCTACGAAAACTAAAACCAAATATCGGTAGTTCAACTACTACCACTCCCGTCGATGAAAACCTTTCTGAGGGAGCAATGGTAAACCATACCCGTTTTGGTAAGGGAAAAGTGTTGAAAATTGAAGGCGTGGGTAACGATAAAAAAGCGGAAATACAGTTCGAACGTGGTGATGTGAAGAAATTATTACTGCGTTTTGCCAAATTGGAAGTGCTTTCCTGATAATTCTTTTATAGCTACCTTTAAGTATGGCGCAATTCATTAAGCTGTACGAAGAAAATCCTGACCCACGAAAATTGGAACAAGTCGTTGCTATCCTTCGAAAAGGTGGATTAGTTATTTATCCCACCGATACCGTTTATGGATTGGGCTGCGATATCTCCAATACCAGAGCCTTGGAGCGCATCGCTCGGACAAAGGGAATCAAATTATCTAAGGCCAATTGGTCTTTTATATGTGCCGATTTGAGTAATCTATCCGATTATGTTCGACAAATAGATACGGCTACCTTTAAAATTCTTAAACGCGCTTTACCCGGGCCGTACACTTTTGTGTTGCCGGGTAATAACAACCTTCCAAAAGACTTTAAAAAGAAGAAGACTGTTGGTATTCGTGTACCAGAAAATACAATCGTAACGAGCCTTGTTGAGTTATTGGGAAATCCCATCGTATCTACATCCATACATGATGAAGACGACGTTTTGGAATATACAACAGACCCCGAACTCATCTTTGAGAAATGGCAAAACCGTGTTGATGTAGTTATCGATGGGGGTTATGGTGATAATACTGCGTCGACCGTTATCGACTTATCCCAAGGTGAACCAGAAGTCATACGAGAGGGGAAAGGATCTTTGGATATCTTATAAAACAAAAAAGGCGGTCATTTGACCGCCCTTTTAAAAATGTCTTGGAGGATTAGTTACCCTGACCGCCGATAGCTGGATCTTTCATTCCTTCTTCTATCATGTTGTAGAACTGATCCAGTTTTGGAAGAACTACGATTCGTGTTCTCCTGTTCTTGGATTTATCAGTAGCTGAAACAGGAATGAATTCTGCTCTACCCGCTGCTGTCATACGTTTTGGATCTACACCATAATCATTCTGAAGGATACGAACAATTGAAGTCGCCCTTTTAGCACTCAAATCCCAATTGTCTAAAAGCACACCACTTCTGTAGGGTACATCATCAGTGTGACCTTCAACCATAAATTCGAAATCAGGTTTGTTGTTGACTACTTTAGCCACTTTACCCAACACTTCTTTTGCGGCATTGGTCACGTTGTAGCTACCACTTCTGAATAACAATTTATCAGAGATAGAAACAAAAACGACACCCTTTTCAACGCTAACTTCGATGTCTTCGTCATCCAAGTTTCCTAATACACCTTTCAGGCTTTGAACCAATGATAGGTTAACAGAGTCGCGACGTGTCACAGCATCTTGCAACTTGCGAATGGTAAGGTCTTTTTCTTGAAGGCTTTCCAAAGACTTTTCGAGGTTCTCAGCTCCCTTTGAGGTCAATTCTGTCAAGTCACCCATATTTCTAATGAGCTCTTGGTTGTTCGCTTTCAAAAACGTGTTTTGTTCTTCTAATGCGTTCAACTGAGAAGTAACAGTAGCCTTTTCTTCCAAGCAGTCATTAAGTTTTACAGTGGCTGAGTTCAATAAATCTTGGGCCTCTTTGTGTTTGGCTTCAAGCTCTGCGTATTTTTTTTGGGATACACAGGATTTTTTTCCATTCACTGATTATATGAAGGTACAG
>CAYNUM010000141.1:0-6271 GCA_964400025.1 uncultured Croceivirga sp. | reverse complement strand
CTCTTCAAGACTCTTGACTACATTTTCTTTGTTCTGTTTGAAAATTGGAGTACACATATCAGGCGAACTTTTGGCCAAACGCACTGTACTTTCAAAACCACTACCGGCCATGTCAAAAATATCCCGTTCATTTTGCTCCTCCTCAATTACCGTTTTTCCCAACATAAACGAGCTAATGTGTGACAAATGCGATACGTAGGCAATGTGCTTATCATGCGCTTCTGGATTCATATACCGAATGCGCATACCCAGTTTTTGAAAAATCTCCAATGCCTTTTCTTGAAGCTTGAAAGCAGTTTTCTCTACCTCGCAAATAATATTCGTTTTGCCTTCATACAATCCATCAAAGGCGGCAGAGGGGCCTGAAAATTCGGTTCCGGCAATTGGGTGACAGGCTAAATAATTTCTTCTTTTGGGATGTTCTTCCACGGATTGGCAGAGCATTGATTTGGTCGAACCAGCATCAATGACCACACAATCATCATTTACTTTATCCAAAATCTTAGGAAGCTCAGCAACCAATACATCTACCGGTATGGTCACAAAAACAATATTCACCTCAGAGAGTGAACTTTCTGTTCCTTTCTCATCAATAAGTTTCATGTCTAGGGCATCCTGCAAATGAGAATCGTTTTTGTCAAAGCCAACAATTGACGCTTCTGGGTATAACCGCTTTATTCCTTTTGCAAAAGAACCCCCTATCAAACCGACTCCTATGATCGCTATTTTATTCATGGCCTACCCTAACCCCTCCAAAGGGGAATTTGTTTCTTGTTTTACTCATTTCTTAGCCTTGCGTACAGATGTTCATCATGAATTTTACCGTTCTTGATGACTGAATTTCTAAGCACACCCTCTTTTTTAAATCCATTTTTCTCAAGTACCCTCATCGAGGCTTGGTTAAAGTCGAATACCGAACTGTAAATCCGTTCTAGACTTAATACCTTGAAACCATAATCGGTCACTAAATTGACAGCCTTGGTTGCAATACCCTTGCCCCAAAACGATTCTCCAATCCAATACCCCAATTCGGAACATAAGCGATTTACATCAGTTTTTTCAACCAATCCTATAACTCCGCAAAGGTCTTTTTCAAATAAGATTCCAAATGTCAGAGCTGGATTTTCATTTTCAGTTCTTGCTATAAATTCTTTGGCATTTTCAACCGTATAAGGATAGGGTATGTAATCCCTAAGATTATCCCAGATTTTTTTATTGTTAGCCTGTCTCGACAGACTTTCTGCATCAGAAATATTCAAGCGCCGTATTTCTACACTTTCCTGCATCTAAAATCTATTGATTGCTTCCCTGATTTTTTCTTCTTTTACACATAGTGAAAATCGTATATAGCCCTCTCCATTGGAGCCAAAAATAGTTCCCGGTGCAATAAAGATGTTTTTGTGATAAAGAATTTCATCTATAAAATCTTCAGAATTTTTTGACCCTTCGGGCAACTTGGCCCAAACGAACATACCAGCCGCATTCCTATCATAACTGCACCCCAGTTTATCAACCAGGTCAAACATCAATTCGCGTCGCTTGGCATACACGGCATCTAACTGGTCAAACCAAGCCTGACCGGATTCAAGTGCCGCAATCGCCCCCTTTTGCAAGCCATAGAACATACCCGAATCCATATTGCTCTTTACCTTCAAAACCGATACTACATGTTCTGCCCCGCCCAACACCATGCCTACTCGCCATCCTGCAAGGTTAAAGGTCTTACTTAGGGAATTCAGTTCCAGGGCATGGCTTTTCGCACCTTCTATCTGAAAAATACTTGTGGGCTCGTCGTTTAAAACAAAACTGTATGGATTGTCATTTACCAAAAGAATGTCATGCTTCTTTACAAAGTTCAATAGCCTATGCATGGCGTCTTTGGTAATCTTTGCTCCTGTTGGCATATTGGGATAACTCATCCACATCAACTTCACGTTCGACAAGTCCATTTTTTCTATGGCACGTAAATCAGGCAACCAATTATTTTCAGCTACCAAATCATACTCCATAATTTTTGCTCCCACCAAATTTGAAACCGAGCTATAGGTCGGGTAACCTGGGTTGGGCACCAACACCCCATCTCCAGGATTTAGAAAGGCAAGGCTGATATGCATAATACCCTCTTTTGAACCAATCAAGGGCAAAATCTCGTTTTGTGGATTTATGGTAACACCAAAGCGATCTTCATAAAACTGGGTCATAGCCGTTCTCAGTTCAGGCAGACCTTGATAGCTTTGGTACTGATGGGCACCTTCTTGATGTAATACCTCATTCAACGCATCTAAGGCCACGGTTGGTGGCGGTAAATCAGGACTACCAATACCCATATTGATAATCGGTCTGCCCTCGGCAATTAACCCCCTGACCTCTCGTAGTTTTTTTGAGAAGTAATATTCCTTCACGCTATGCAATCTATCTGCTGCAATCATTTTATTAGTGCGTTTTTATATTCTCCTAAGACCCTAAAATCTTCTGACATGATTTCAAGAAGCGCTTTTGCTTTGGCGAACTCCTCATATTTTTCAAAGGTCATATCCACAAAAAAAGCGTATTTCCAAGGGGTTTCAATGACAGGTAATGACTGAATTTTTGTCAAATTCATATTGCAGTCGCTCATGACATTCAAAACGGTAGCTAGACTTCCTCTTTTATGGTCTGTAATAAAGCGAAGCGAGGCCTTATTGATTTCCTCTTTCGGCAACACCTTGTTTTGTTTCTTAAGAATGATAAACCTAGTGGCATTGTTCTTTATGGTCTGAATTTCAGGAGCCAGAATATTCAAATCATATAATTCAGCGGCGACCTTTGGCGCAATCGCTGCCACATGGGGCAATTGGTGTTGTTGAATTTGGCGAGCCGTTTCAGCGGTATCTACATCTTCTACCAACTTTAGTTCTGGATATTGCTTCAGAAATTCTTTGCACTGCAACAACGCCATGGGATGCGTTCGCACCTCTTTAATCTCATCAATAGATCTACCCTTAAGGGCCATCAGGTTATGGTGAATACTCAAATAGTGCTCACCAATGATATGGATGTTGTTGTGGTAGACCAAATTATAATTAGGAATTATTGAACCAGCAATTGAGTTCTCTATGGCCATTACGCCTTTATCAGCGATACCATTCATAAGGTTTTCTATGAGTGTATCAAAAGACAAACACTCCACCAACTCGATCGTGTCGCCAAAATATTCTTTAGCGACTTGATGATGGTTACTTCCTTTAACTCCCTGTATGGCAATTTTGAGTTTCATGCAATAAAAAAGTCCCGACTTTATCGCGGGACTTCAACTATTTTTATACTTACGTATCGTTATAACAGTCCCTTTCTGCTCCCATAAAAGAAGTAGAAATAAAAACCGCTAAAAAAATTCGTGTTGTTCATTACTTGTAATTCTTGCTAAGATTGGGTATTCCTTGTAAAATTCAAAGGGATTGGTAGAATTTTTTTGATTTTTCGATAATTCCATGGTTTCCATGAAAATAAACAATCGATTGTCTTTATTAACTAATAATTCTACATAACTGTTTACTGAGTCAAGAATATAGCTAGTTTGATAATTGTCCTATTTTTGAATTAGAAAAATGACTCAATGTCCATTTCAGTACAAAATATCACAAAGACTTTCGGTAATCAAAAAGCGCTGAACGGGGTCACTTTTGAAATCCAAAAAGGAGAGATTGTTGGTTTTTTAGGCCCTAATGGAGCGGGAAAATCCACAATGATGCGAATTTTGACCACCTACCATGAAGCTGACAATGGTGATGCCAAGGTGAATAATTTTGATGTAAAGACCCATTCACAAGGTGTTCGAAAGAGTATCGGTTATTTACCAGAACACAACCCTTTGTATTTAGAAATGTACGTCAAGGAGTACCTTGCATTTAATGCAGAGGTGTATAAAGTCAAAAAGGAACGAATCAGCAATGTAATCGAGCAGACCGGCCTGACTCCAGAATCACACAAAAAGATAGGCCAGCTTTCAAAAGGGTATCGCCAGCGTGTCGGTTTGGCCGCAGCACTACTTCATAACCCAGAGGTTTTAATATTGGATGAGCCCACAACCGGACTTGACCCCAATCAACTGGTTGAAATACGAAAATTGATTCGTGAGATTGGTAAGGAGAAGACCATTCTTCTTTCAACACACATTATGAAAGAAGTTGAAGCCATCTGTGATCGTGTTATTATTATTAATAAGGGTGAACTCGTAGCCGACAAAAAATTGGATGAACTGCGGCAAACGCAGGAACAAGTCATAGAGGTGGAATTTGACTATCGTGTTGAAGAAGTTTTGCTCAATCAACTGCCTCATGTCGAAAAAGTGAAAAACACGGGTGGGTTTGTTTATGAAATCACCTTCAATACTGAAAAAGACATGCGGCCCGCAGTTTTTGACTTTGCCCATGACAATGAACTTAAAACCTTGCAGCTCAGCAGAAAAAATAAAAATCTTGAGAGTCTGTTTACAGAACTAACCGGTTGACCCTAACCCTATTATTACTTGATTCTATCTAGATTAGAATCGACATCTCGGTTTTTAAATCGTGCGTTTTCTTTTGTTCCAAATCGATATTTCACCGAGAGTGCAACTTCCCTTAAATCACTAAAATAGACTCCCTCAGCAATCACCCCGTTTATGGCGTAACGTTCTTCAAAATTCGTTCCCCTCGTGATATCATTAAAACGTAGGGTACAATCGAAATTTTTAAAAATGGTTTTGGAGATGGACGTTTCAAGCGCCAAAACCCCATTTCGCTGAAAAATACCCTCCTGTCGTTTACTTAAAGCGTAAACCCCAAAGGCAAGTGTGGTATCTTTTGCTATTTTGAATTGATGATTGGTGTATGCATAAAGAACTGGTGAAGTCTTACCAAATGTTGCGGAACTGTCCTGTATTTTGGTGTAATAAAGGGTTACCGTATTATTTGAAGTCCATATACCTTGGGTATAAGGGATTGTAACACCGGTGTAAAAACCAATTTCTTTTTCAACATTTACCAACGAAAGTACCCCTATGTCCATCACTTCATCGTATGAAATAGTGAAATTGGTTGGATTACTACTTTGGTAAACCGTAGCATAAAAAGAAGTATTTCCTTTTTGAAAGTTGACCGATAGTTCGTCGGTGAAGGTCGGCCGTAAATTGACATTGCCCGTACCTTCCAAAAATGGATTGATAAAAACGGCTATAGAACTTGCCCTTGAAAAATCAGGCCGATTGATATTTCTGGCGTAATTAAAGCTTAAGGTTCGAGTACTGTCAAGATTTATGGAAACATTTGCTTTAGGGAAGACGCTCGTTTTCTTTCTTGAAATTATGGGAATCGCATCACTCACAGCCTCACTGTTCACTTCATTATGCTCTAGCCTTGCCCCTAGTTCAAAATCAGCATTCTTAGTCAGTTTTCCTGAAAAAGAACTGTAAATCGCATACAAATCTTCTTGATAATCAAAGTCAATATCTGTGCTAGTTGCTTGTTGAATATTCTGAATTGCCGTAAATGCTTCAGCGTTGGCGAGACTGATGTTTGTACCCCACTCCCATTTTAGGTTGTCGGTCAACATATTTTCAAAATCCAAGCGAAAGGCCAAAGAGTTGATACCATATTCTTGATTTCGGGTTTGATTGAGTAAAAATTCCGCTTCATTTTCACTGTTACTTATTTCGGTATCCAAAGTCTGTTGAAAACCAGAATACTGCACACCAGCAAAAAGATTCCAACTATTCGAAAGTTTTTTGTTGAAGTTAAATGCAGCACTGTAATAATTCTTGGCATTATCATTTTCAGTTTCGGTTCGAATGAAAGTTTTGTCATTTCGGTCGACTATGAAAGTATCAGTAAAAAAAGGGGCATTATCAGTTTGTAGCCTTGCAGAAGCATTTAAAGAAATGTAGTCTGACTCGTTCCATTGATGGTATATGCCAAAAGTAGGATTAAGTTGTGTTCTGATGTTTCTTGGAATCAAAACGGAATAGTCTACCAAAACTTCACGTTCAGGTATTTCAAACAAAAAACTATTACTTTCCCATTGTAGTAATTGATTAAAGCCCAAATTTCCTCGAATGGTCCAGTTTTTGGTTGCAAAACTTGAATTAAGCGCCAAATAATTATTGAAATTCCGTTTTTGGGAAGCAGTTTCCTGTAGACTTCCCTGTAGACCAAGGTTTACATTCTTTTTCAACTGTACAAGTACCACCGCCCGACCCTCCGCTTCATATTTTGCAGAAGGGTTATTGATTAATTCAATTGTTGCAATTCCGTCA
>CAYNUM010000140.1:0-6279 GCA_964400025.1 uncultured Croceivirga sp. | reverse complement strand
ATGCTGAGGCAGGTGCTGATTTTGTCGCTCCAAGTGATATGATGGATGGTCGTATACTAACAATTCGTGAAGCTTTGGATGATGACGGATTTATCGATACCGGCATTATGAGCTACTCCGCCAAGTACGCCAGTGCTTTTTATGGCCCATTTCGCGATGCTCTAGATTCTGCGCCAGTAGATTTAAAAAATGTTCCAAAAGACAAAAAGACCTACCAAATGGACCCTGCCAACCGCTTTGAGGCGATTAAAGAAACCCAGATGGATATCGATGAAGGGGCTGACATTGTAATGGTCAAACCAGGATTGGCGTATTTGGACATTGTTCGTGAAATCAAAAACGAGGTTGAAGTACCGGTAGCGGTTTATCAGGTCTCAGGAGAATACGCCATGCTCAAGGCAGCAGCCGAAAAAGGCTGGTTAGACCACGATAGTGTTATGCTGGAGCCGTTACTTTCCATAAAAAGGGCCGGCGCCACTATTATAGCCTCTTATTTTGCCAAAGAAGTAACCCAATTGATTAGTTAAATTTTACCTCAACTGTAAGCATTAGGTATTTTTTACAACCATTTCCCTAGAAAGTTCTAAAACACTTCTTATGAAATGGGGAAATAAGCCCATCTATTCTTACGGGGCAATCTGGGCCATTGCATTTACACTTTTCTTTTTTGGTTGTATCGGTGAAGACGTCATTGATGATTTTGTGGAACCCCAGGTTCGTATTCTAAACCCTACCGCACAAATCGAGATAAATAAGCAACATACCTATGAGGCTAAATTCTTCAATAACATAGGGCTAGAAGAAGATATCCAAATTCAATGGGAAAGCTCAAATACCGATATCGTTTCAATTAACACAAGTGGCACAGCTACTGGTGTTACCGGAGGGTCTGCCACGATTTCAGCTTCTGTTTCAACTGAGGATGGAGTTGTCACCGTTGAGGAAGAGGTTCAAGTACCCCATGTAGACCCGGAAGTACGTATACTTAACCCTGTAGACGAGATAGAAATTGGAGAGACCCATAGCTACGAGGCTCAATATTTTGATAATAATGGTAGAGAACAAACTGTCGATATCTTGTGGGAAAGCTCCAATGAAGAAATAATTTCAATTGATGAAAATGGCATGGCCACAGCTTTAACGGGAGGTACGGCAACCGTTGTTGCATCTGTAGAAATAAGTGATGGAGTGGTAACAAGCGAAGAAATTATAGAAGTGCCGAGTTTAGAGCCTAAAGTACGTATTCTCAATCCGGTTGAAGAGATACCTATCGGCAATCAGCATACCTACAGCGCTAAATTCTTCAATAGTAATGGTATGGAGGAAGAGGTCGAAATTCAATGGGCAAGTTCTGATGGAGCTATTGTTTCAATTGATGAAAATGGCACGGCCACTGCACTTACAGGCGGAACAGCTATTATTACCGCCATTGTTGAACTTAGCAATGGTTTGGTTACCAGCGAAGAAACAGTCATTGTGCCAAATGTGGAACCCGAACTGCGCATTATCAACCCAATTGAAGAAATAAAAGTGGGCAATACACACGCCTATGAGGCAAATTATTTCAACAATAATGGCATGGAAGAGATCGTCGAAATGATATGGCAAAGCTCCGATGAGGGTATCATTCCATTGATGAAAATGGGCTTGCCACCGCACTTTCCGAAGGAACAGTCATAATAACTGTAGCAGTAGATTCTGGTGACGGAATCACAAATGCTGAAAATACAGTTTTAGTCACGCCAGATTTTGTTGATCCCGAAATTCGCATCCTTAACTCTATTGAAGAACTGACAATAAGTAATACCCATAGTTATGAAGCTCTGTACTTTAATAATCTTGGTGTACCTGAAAATTTACCGATTGTTTGGGAAAGCTCAAACTCCAATATTGTTTCAATTGATGCCAATGGTTTGGCGACCGCACTTGCAGAGGGCTCTGTCGTCATTACCGCTTCGGTAGAAACAGATGATGTTAGTATCACTGCAGAAACCAACGTGACTACGCTCCCAAATTTTGTAGACCCGATTATTAATATTCTCAATCCGATAACAGAGATAGAGGCCAACGATACCCATAGCTATCAAGTCATTTTCTTCAATAATCTTGGCGAACAAGAAAATGTAGACATCACATGGCAGAGTTCTGACCCAAACATTATGGTCATTGATGCCAATGGTCTGGCAACCGCCTTATCTGAGGGAATTGTAACCATTACTGCTTCAGCACAAACTACAGATGGTATAATCACTGATAGTAACCAAGTAACAGTAACACCAGATTTTATAGATCCAGAAGTTCGGATTCTCAACCCTATTACAGAGATAGAGGTTGGGGGCTCACATACCTATGAAGCTCTGTTTTTCAATAATCTTGGAGAACAAGAAAATGTTCAAATTCAATGGCAAAGCTCCAATACTGGGAGTATTTCAATCGATTCAAACGGTTTTGCAACAGCACTAGCCGAGGGTAGTGCGACCATTAGTGCCCTTGTACAGTATAATAACACTCAGGTGAGGGCTGATGTCAATATAAATATCATTCCAAAAGCAGAATCCATCGTAAAACAAGGCACCATTATCACAACTAGTCAATACCTCTTGGAAGGAAGTTTTACAATCAGAGAAAATAACCTCGGGGGAATTTTATTGGATATTTCAGAAGACTACAGAGCTGATACCAATTTGCCTGGCCTATATCTTTATTTGACCAACAATCCGAACTCAGTTAATGGAGCCCTAGAAGTTGGGGCAGTAGAAGTATTCACCGGAGCTCATGATTACACCATACCCAATACGGGCATAAATGACTATAGATATCTCTTGTATTGGTGCAAGCCTTTTGTCGTTAAAGTAGGGGATGCCTTGATAGAAGATTAATACATCATTTCACACTAAAATGAAACAAATTCCAATTTATATATTGACCCTGGCGCTTTTTACAGCGTTTATGACCCAAGCGCAATGGACCAAGGGAAAAGGTAACGGCTATTACAAATTATCTGCTTGGTATCTGCAGGCGGATCAACATTTTACCAGTAACGGAGAAATTGACCCAAACGCAACAAGAGGGCAATTCAACCTAAACTTGTACGGGGAATATGGGCTAACCAATAGCTTGGACATCGTTACCTATGTACCTTTCTTTTCAAGGAATTTTCAAAACGACATTTTATCGGGAACTACTGGTGAAGTGATAACGCCAGGTGAGGCCATCAACGCCGTTGGTGATATTGATTTGGGAATACGCTATGGATTTCTGAAAAAAGAGGGAATTGTGGCGTCTGCTGAACTCATATTGGGGCTGCCGACAGGAAATGCCAAAGGAGGAAGTGACGGTAGTTTTCAAACCGGCGACGGCGAATTTAACCAAATGATACGGGCAGCCGTTGGTATTCCATTTAAGCTTGGCAATACCCAGGCCTATTCTAAATCGTATGTCGGTTATAACAATAGAACTGAAGGCTTTTCTGATGAGTTACGCCTTGGTACCGAACTGGGTTTCAAGTTTATTGATCGTTTGTGGGTTCTAGGAAAGCTTGACATTGTAGAATCACTAAAAAATGGTTCGCTAAGTGCCCAAAACAGTCAAGGAAGCATCTTTGCCAATAATATAGAATTCATGGCCGCAGGGGTAGAGGCCGCCTATTCCTTTTCCAATAAATGGGGTGTTTCTTTGAACTACACTTCCGCCTTTAGGGGTGAGATTGTTTTTGCGGCCCCTTCTTACTCAGCGGGGCTATTCTTGAACGTACTTTAACCGAAAAAGAAGGTATGCCAATAGCCAGTTCAGGCCTACGTTTTTTCAGGGTAGAGTTCACCGTACTTTGCCAGATCCAGTTTCTCATTTCAATCTGAATTTGCTTTCTTTTCAAAATAATTCTTCACACAAATAACCTTTACTTCTAAAAAGGTTAGCAATACCGGTAACTTCTGGAGATTCTGTTTCTACCCTAAAGATGTTTTCGCGGTCTTCAAGGTCAAAATTCCATCTTCCATTGGTATTGATCAACCGATTGAGGTGGGGCGATAGTTGCCCCACCTCTTCGTGACTCATAACAGATGTTCTGAATACTAAAATTGTCTTCATCTTAGCGCTCATAGAATAAAGGAGGTTCAATTCCCAGTGCCCTCAGATATACGTACCCTTGCCCTCGATGATGAATCTCATTGTCAATAAAGTAAAAGATGTGCCACAATACCGGAAATTCATACTCCCCGAAAAGCACCACTGTTTCAGAAAATTTTTGGGGAGTTAACTTATCCCATAATTCATCAATTATCGCCGTTGACGCATCCCAATGGGCCAAGAGCTCTGATTTTTTGGAGCCATAATCCCTGTGCTCATCAAATTCTTGTTTTTCTCCAGTGACCAATTCTTTCAGGCCTGGTGCTGCTATGGCCAAAAGTTCTTTGACGATATCGGCAAAAGGTCGCATACCCCCAATACTGAATTCATAAAGGTCTTTTTCAGGAAAGGCCTCGATTACCCTACGGGTCAACCTTCGATGGCCTTGCCAACCCTCTAAAAGTTGTGCCTGAGTTAAAATTTCTTGCTGATTTTCAATCATTTTTTCCATGGTATATGGTTTTAGAATTTATTTCTGAATCCAAAATTAAAGGGGGGCAGTGACAGCCCTTTGTCAGTAGTAAAATGAGCGGATAAAAAAATTCAGTTGACATAGGGCTGTCACTGACCCTTATTAATTTGGCCGATATCAATCATTCAATACTATTAAAATGTGGCCCTCTGACCTTAGATTGAAATCCTATCTTTGGAATATAGGCCGAATGCTTATGGGAATGGATACCGTAAAACGTTTTGACAGAATTGTCGGCATTTTGATGCAGTTACAGTCCAAGCGCATTGTAAAGGCCCAAGAACTTTCTGATAGGTTCGAAGTAAGCCTTCGAACGATTTACAGGGATATTAGGACCTTGGAAGCCGCAGGTGTGCCCATTGTAAGTGAGGCCGGAATAGGTTATTCGATAATGGAGGGCTATCGTCTTCCTCCGATTATGTTTACAAAGGAAGAAGCCGGAAGTTTTGTCGCCGCCGAAAAATTGATGCAAAAATTTACCGACAAGTCGCTGGGTGCTTACCATGAATCAGCAATGGTAAAAGTAAAATCGGTGCTTAGAGGCGCCGAAAAAGATTGGGTTGAAACCTTAGAATCTCAAGTAAGTATACTGCCTTCTCAAGAGATTTTTAACGAAAAGGCTCCAAACGCACTTGAAGTATTGTTTGAGAGTATCGCTGAAAAGACCCAGGTCTTTTTACGATATGAGTCAATTGAAGCAGACAATCCGGTAGAAAGAAAAATTGAACCGGTTGGTATTTTTAATGAGAATAATTTTTGGTATGTGCTGGGATACTGTCATTTAAGACAAGCGTATCGTCAGTTTAGAACCGATAGAATCCACAAGATCAATAGAACATCTGAGGCCTTTATTTTGGAACACGCCCCAGTTGATGAAATTCGTCAAGTAGATTCTAGAGAAAAGATAAAAGTCCGGATTCTAGTGGACAAAAAAGTTGCAAAGTTTCTTCGCGGAAGCAGAAAGCGTTATGGTTTTATTCAAGAAGTGCCCCATCAAAATGAAATGGAAATGACCTTTATGGTCGACGATATCGAACATCAATTTTCTAGATGGTACCTCATGTTCGGGGATTATGCCAAAATTTTGGAGCCAGAACGATTAAAGACACGGGTGTTAGAACTTTTAACTACTCAAAAACAAAGACTCAATGAATAAAATCAACCGTATTTTTTTGGGTATTTATCTGAGCTTCCATCTGGCAAATGCTCAACATACCGAGGTCAATGATTCCATTCTTCATTTTAAAGTGGATTCAATCATTCAAGACGCCATTCGCCAAAAGGCGTTCCCCGGTGCCCAATTACTTATAGCCCGTCATGATAGTATCGTTTTTCATGAAACATTCGGATTCCATACTTATGATAGCGTAGTACCCGTTCAACGTGAAAACTTATACGATTTAGCTTCTGTCACCAAGATTCTTGGGCCCTTACCCGCTTTAATGCGATTGGTCGATGAAGGCAAGCTGGATTTAGACCAGCCTTTTTCGAACTATTGGAAACCCTGGCGAAAATATAAGGACAAAAGAGGGCTGACCCTTCGAGAAATTTTGGCGCATCAGGCAGGTTTGACCCCATATATTGTTTTTTTAAATGAAGTAAGGACCAAAAAAGGTCAACTGAAGAAAAGATTTGTTAGAACAGAACCTTCGAGGCGCTTTATGAAACAAGCCTATGAT
>CAYNUM010000139.1:0-6305 GCA_964400025.1 uncultured Croceivirga sp. | reverse complement strand
TTGACAAAAATCTATAGTTATGCTGATTTCGCTTATGTGGGCGGGGGGTTTGCGACCGGTTTGCACAATACACTTGAGCCTGCCGTCTTTGGGATTCCTGTCATCATAGGCCCACAGTACAGCGGTTTTAATGAAGCTGTTGAAATGGTCAACAGAAAGGGAATTCTGGTGGTAAATAATAAGAAAGACTTTGAGACAAAAATGAAAGATCTATTGGAAAATCCCCAACTTTCTAAAACGACTGGAAATAACAATTTGAATTACATTCAAGCGCAAACTGGTGCCTCAACGAAAGTTATCGACTGCATTCAATCACTCCTGTAATTTTTAGTAGATTTAAGAAATTTAACCGACCATGGACCAACGTATTCTAAGAATATCCTTGACCGCAGCCCTTGCGGGTTTTCTTTTTGGTTTTGACACTATCGTTATCAGTGGTGCAGACCTTCCAATTCAAAAATTATGGAATACCTCCCCTTCCTTTCATGGCCTCTTCATCATGAGTATGGCGCTCTGGGGAACGGTATTGGGTTCTATTTTCGGTGGAATTCCCTGCGATAAACTTGGAAGAAAGAAAACACTGTTCTGGATTGGTATTCTCTATTTTGTTTCCGCGGTGGGCTCAGGCTTATCGCCCAATGCCTATATTTTTTCATTCTTTCGATTTATTGGCGGTGTCGGCGTGGGTGCGTCATCAGTGGCCGCACCGATATATATATCTGAAATTTCTTCACCTTCCAATAGAGGTCGCTTAACAGCTATGTACCAATTCAATCTGGTCTTTGGAATTTTAATCGCATTTATCTCCAATTATTTGATCGGTTCTTTTATGGACGAACAGGTTGCCTGGCGCTGGATGTTGGGCGTTGAGGGAATACCCGCCTTGTTATATACCATATTGGTCGTTAAAATTCCAAACAGTCCAAGATGGTTGCTGCTTCGAAATGGTGATGAATCCCTAATTCAAGAATCACTGGTAAAACTGGGAGCGACGAAAGAAGAGGCCGTATCTCGGTTGGCCTCGTTGAAAACAGCGCTTTCGGAAGCACTTTCAACCCAAAAGGAAAAATTGTTTTCAGGCAAGTACAACAAATCGATAATGTTGGCTTTCTTTTTGGCATTTTTCAATCAACTTTCAGGCATTAATTTTATTCTTTACTATGCTCCGAGAATTTTGGAAAAAGCAGGATTGGCAACGAGCGAATCGTTGTTTAGTTCCATATCCATTGGGGTTATCAATTTGGTCTTCACTTTCGTGGGAATCGCATTAATTGACAGATTGGGCCGGCGTCAGCTTATGTTGATTGGTTCCATTGGATATATTATTAGTTTAGCCATGGTTGGATGGTGCTTTTATTCAGGCGCAAGTTCCATACTGTTATTGATTTTCATTTTGGTGTTTATCGCATCACACGCTATAGGGCAAGGTGCTGTTATTTGGGTGTTTATTTCTGAAATATTTCCGAATAAAGTTAGAGCCTCGGGTCAATCGTGGGGTACGGGTACCCATTGGGTGTTTGCGGCCTTAATTACATTGCTGGCCCCTATCTTCTTGGAAATGTTCAAGGAAAATCCATATCCGATATTTTTCTTCTTTGCGCTAATGATGGTATTTCAGTTGTTATGGGTCATTTTTAAAATGCCTGAAACAAAGGGGATTTCGCTGGAGGATCTGGCTAAAAAATTGGGACTTTAGTTAAAAACTTTATCTACAAAAAACGACCATACACTGGTCAAAGCCTTCCATTAGTCGAAATTAAATCGCTTTTTGAGGCTCGTTCGCCCAAGAATTCGTTATATTGTAGGAAATATAATAGCTTATGACACAGAACACTACTACTGCAGGAACGGGCTTTTTAGAGTTATTTTTACGAATTATGGTTTATGCCTTAATCGTGATATTGGTTGCAATACCACTTTGTATCATAGGAGACCAACTTGGCATTTTTAATGCCTTGGGTCTTAACTTCTAAACCGTTTTCAAATATTACCGGTCGGGCATTACATTACGAATGGCTGACCGGTACTTTGCAACACAGAGAACCAAAATTCACTCTCAAGATCTATTTTCTTTCTTTTTTGCGTAACCGCTGAAATTGGCAGGTACACAAATTTGTTGTTTACCCTACCCACCACAAATTTGGTTTTTCCGGCCATGGCTCCATGTACCGCCATATAAGCGAGACCACTACAAAACACACTATCACCAGAATTCGCAGCTGCACTTCGCACAATGTAGCTAGGGTCAATATACTTTACGGTAATCGGAAAAATGTCCTTGAAATAAGATTTGATTTTATCCTTTAAAAAAACCCCGATATCGTCATGTTGCACATTACCTGAAGCGTCTTTAACAATTTCCTCTTTACTAAAAAGATGTTGTCCGGCTCCTTCAGCCACAACAATAACAGCATGATGTTTTGAAATCAAACGATCTTTCAATGACTCCAAAAAGGCATTTTCACCATATAGATTAAAATCCAATTCAGGTATCAGGACAAAGTTTACCACTGGTTGTGCCAAGGCCGCAGATGCAGCAATAAAACCACTATCGCGTCCCATTACTTTTACGATTGAAACGCCATTCATCGCACCCGTTGCCTCATTGTGGGCATCTTTTAAAATCTTGCTTGCAATATCAAATGAAGTTTCAAAACCAAAAGATCTATCGATGATATCAATATCATTGTCAATGGTTTTGGGTATTCCTGCTACGGCTATATCGAGTCCTCTTTTTTGTATTTCCGAACCAATTGCATTACATCCTTTTAGGGTACCATCACCACCAATGGTGAAGAGAATATCGATATTATTCTCAACCAAAGTGTCTACCATTACTTCAACATCTTGCCCTCCTCGAGAAGATCCGAGTATCGTACCACCAAATTGATGAATGTCTTTGACCGTATCGGGGGTTAATTCAATGAAACCATGACCTAGTTCAGGATTCAAGCCTTCATACCCGTAAGGCACACCAAGAATTCGTTTGACTCCATAAAAATAGGACAGCGCCATGACCACCCCTCGAATCACATTATTTATTCCAGGGCAGAGACCACCGCAGGTTACAATTGCAGCTGTCGTATTTTCAGGATTAAAATGAATTTGTTGTCGAGGCCCCGCTTTTTCTAGGCAATTGGGCTCTGTATTGTTATTTAGACAATGGTTATAAGCATCGCGAGAAAGGTCATGTACCAACTTGTCTTCATCACTGACAAAATTGAAAATATTATCCCCCCTTACAGTGCTTAACTGAAGGGGGGATTTAACGTTCGCCTTTCCCAAATTTTCTATTTGGAACATATACTGGTTTCGTTAAACATGATCTGCCATTTCATGGTGAGAATCAATCAGTGGACCCCCATTCAAGATTTCCTCCGATGCTTCACTGGCAAACTTATCAAAGTTAATATGGAACGAATGTGCCAATTGAATGGCCTTACTAATATAACCTCCTTTTTGCAACCAAGTGTTCATTGGATCCAAAATCTCAGTTGGTACACCTGGACAATACTTCGGCATATGCAATCCGAAGATAGGATGGGTTTCATAATCCACATTATCAAGCTCTCCTTCAAGAATAGCAGAAATCATGGCCCGGGTATATTTCAGTTTGATACGTGATCCCACACCGTAAGGGCCACCGCTCCATCCGGTATTGATCAACCAAACATTTACACCGGCCTCCATCATCTTTTTGCTCAACATTTCAGCATAAACCGTTGGGTGTAAGGGCATGAATGGTCCGCCAAAACAGGCCGAGAAAGAGGGTACCGGCTCATTTATTCCAGTTTCGGTACCTGCAACTTTTGCAGTGTACCCTGAAATAAAGTGATATGCGGCTTGACCTGGTGTTAACTTAGATACCGGAGGAAGCACCCCGAAGGCATCACAGGTCAAGAAGAAAATATTCTTAGGATTGGCTGCATAAGATGGAACTTGAATGTTATCAATATGGTCAATTGGATAACTAACCCTAGTATTCAATGTTATCGAGCTATCAAAAAAGTCGACTTCTTTGGTTCCTTCTTTGAAAACAACATTTTCGAGTAAAGCTCCTGGTCGAATAGCACGATAAATGTCTGGCTCTTTCTCCTCAGTTAAATCAATGACTTTGGCATAACAGCCCCCTTCGAAATTGAAAATGGAGTTTTCTGCGGTCCAGCCATGTTCGTCATCACCAATCAATTTGCGTTTAGGATCAGCGGACAAGGTTGTCTTTCCTGTACCTGATAGGCCGAAATAAATGGCGGTGTCTCCCTTTTCTCCAACATTGGCTGAACAGTGCATTGGTAGTACATCTTTTTCAACTGGAAGAACAAAATTCAGCGCTGTAAAGATACCTTTCTTCATCTCACCAGGATATTCCGAGCCGCCAACAAGGGCAACCTTTTTGGTCCAGTTCAAAATGGAGAAGTTACCCGCTATGATTCCATATTCTTCAGGATTTGGGCATACATAGCCAGGAGCACAAAGCACTAACCATTCTTCCTCAAAATCTTTCAATTCTTCCTCAGAAAGTCTCAAGAACATGTTCTTGATGAAGTAATTTGACCATGGAAATTCAGTGATGGTCCGGACGTTCATGGTATATCTTGGATCTGCACAAACGGCGGCATCCCTCACATAAATCTCTTTACCGGAAAGGTAATTCACGACCTCATTTTGAAGTTTATCAAAATTTTCTGGTGAAATCGGTTTGTTGATTCGCCCCCACCAGATTTTATCTTTTGTGTAGTCATCCTTGACCAAAAAACGGTCTTTTGGTGAACGGCCCGTAAACTTGCCTGTATTGATGGCCAAAGTACCGTTGTCTGATTCTACGCCCATACCCTTTTCTAGAGTAATGCGTTGTAATGTCTCTGCATCTAGGTTCCAATTGGTCTTAGACCCTTTGATTCCGTACTTTTCTAAGTCTTTTGTTTTTTCCATAACGGCATTCATACTATTGATTTTAAAGGTTGTTTTCAAAAATTCCATATTAGCGGCACAAGAAGTACCGTAGTAATAAAAAAGAGTAACAATAAAGGCCCACCGACCTTTACATAGTCTAAAAATGAGTACCCGCCAGCGGTCAGAACCATGGCGTTAGTTGTCGTTCCTACCGGGGTCAAAAATGCAGTTGATGCACTTACGGCCACGGTTATCATATAAGGTTTGGGCGATACACCCAAAGAATTTGCTGCTATCAAGGCTATCGGTGCCATTAACACTGCCGTAGCCGAATTATTTATGGTCTGACTAAAGGCAGTGGTCAGTAAAAATATTCCTGCCAGTAGCGCTGCAGGATGCACACTGCCCAAGGCAGCGACCAAACCTTCTGCTGCCATTTGTGCCACACCTGTTTTCTGAAGAGCTAAACCCATTGGTATCATCGCAGCTATCATAACCACACTTGTCCAACTTATACCTTTATAGGCTTTTGAAATGGGCACACATCGGGTCAACATCATGATACCAGCACATATTAAAGCTGCCATAGCTCCGGGAAGCACTTTGAAGACCAGTAAACAAATCATCAGTATCAAAGTGCCCATGGCGATGTAACTTTTGGCAGTTAATTGTGCCACATTTTTTGACATGGCTTCAGGGCTACCAGAAATCACCACGTTTTCGTAGAGGGATTTTAAGGTCTCTATATTCTCCCAAGTACCCCGTATCACAAAAGCATCACCAGCTTCAATTCTGATTTTTCCAGTTAGTGGTCGATTATTGCGCGATGCTGCCAATAATTGAACATTGGTTTGCTTTAAATAATGGCCCAAATTGATTTCTCGACCCACAAATACCGAATTCGGTGAAACAAACATTTCAGCCATACCAACTTCTTGATTGATTAGCTCATTCTTTAGAGCATCCATCTCTGGTGGGGTGGGTATGACCCCTAAAGAAAACTTCAAAACCAATTTGTCAACAGCCGCAGCCTCACCTTTTACTGTGATGATATCATGGTACCGCATTTCGGTTTCTGGTTCTGGCAACTCGACGAACAACGGCACACTTTGCTGAAAAGTACTAGGGTGCCTTCTCTTTAAACGCATTACTGAAACCTGGTGCTCTTCCTCAAATTTCCAATCACCAATTGTAGTATTGATCAAAGGTGACATTGAACGAATTCGAAGGCGATAGAGGTTATCACCCACACTGTAGTTTTCTATCCACTTATGCAATTCGACATCAATATCAGCCGGTTTCTCGTTAGTGGTATTTGAAGGCATCAAACGATACCCAACATATCTGAAATACAAAATGGTAATTAGCAACAACGGAATTCCTATCAAAGCAAATTCAAAGAAGCTGAAACC
>CAYNUM010000138.1:0-6318 GCA_964400025.1 uncultured Croceivirga sp. | reverse complement strand
AGATCTGGATACTGGAACTGCCCCAGGTCGGCGAGCCATGGTACCACATGCCAACGATAGTGGCTCTGACTTTAATGAACAGGGAGAAGACCTTTTGGTGAATGCCATTCTATGGGATGCAGAGGATAGTGACCCATCACTTTGTGACACCGACAATGATGGTTTTAGAAACAGTCAAGATAACGATAGTGATGAAGATGGTTGCTTTGATGCATTGGAAGGAGATGGTGGTTTTACCCTTGCAGACGTTGATGTTAATGGTCAGCTGGCCGTATCAATCGATGCGGATGGCATACCGGGAGGTACTTCACAAAATGATGTAAGCAGTACGGATGATAGTGTAATTGCCGACGCCTGTGATGGTAACAATGATGATGATAACGATGGAATAAATAATGACATTGACCTATGTCCTGATACACCTATTGGAGAAACTGTAGACGCGGATGGATGCTCCGATTCGCAATTGGATGATGATAATGACGGGGTGACCAATGACATCGACCTTTGTCCCAGTACGCCTGATGGCGAAACGGTCGATTCCGATGGATGTTCTGATTCTCAGTTGGACGATGACAATGACGGTGTAACCAATGACATCGACCTCTGTCCTGATACTCCTGATGGGGAAACAGTCGATACCGATGGATGCTCCGATTCGCAATTGGACGATGACAATGACGGGGTGACCAACGACCTGGACCTTTGTCCCGGTACACCTGATGGGGAAACCGTCGATATCGATGGATGCTCTGATTCACAATTGGATGATGACAATGACGGGGTGACCAACGACCTGGACCTTTGTCCTGATACACCTGATGGGGAAACCGTCGATATCGATGGATGCTCTGATTCACAATTGGATGATGACAATGACGGTGTGACCAACGACCTGGACCTTTGTCCTGATACACCTGATGGGGAAACCGTCGATGCCGATGGATGCTCTGATTCACAATTGGATGATGACAATGATGGTGTGACCAACGACCTGGACCTTTGTCCTGATACCCCTGATGGGGAAACCGTCGATATCGATGGATGCTCTGATTCACAATTGGATGATGACAATGATGGTGTGACTAATGATGAAGACATTTGTCCTGATACTCCAGAAGGTGAAAGTGTCAATGAAGAGGGTTGTGCAAACTCACAAACTCCAGATACTGATGGTGACGGCATTACCGATGGGGCTGAAAATGACCTTGGTTCAGATATTAATGACCCGTGTGATCCCTTACAAGCACCTGGTTATGTAGGCTATGATCCAGCAAATGCAATCTGGGGCAGCGCCGATTGTGATGGTGACGGCGTCAACAATATCAATGAATTTGCCAACGGTACAGACCCATATGAAATTTCAGGTGACACTGATGGTGATGGTATTGATGATGATAATGAAATTGATAATGGCACTGATTTGAACGATTCTTGTGATCCTGTACAAGATCCAGGATACTCAGGTTTTGATGGCAATAACAATATCTGGCGCGCAGCTGATTGCGACAGTGATGGTATCTTAAATGGAGATGAATTTGATAACGGCACTGACCCATATTTGGCCTCAGTCGACACGGATGGAGATGGTTTTAGTGATGACATTGAAAATACAAATGGTACCGATCCCAACAATCCATGTGATCCTGCACAACCACCAGGGTATAACGGATTTAATGCAGGAAATGCGGTTTGGGGCAACGCCGATTGTGATGGCGATGGTGTTGACAACATTGATGAATTTGCCAATGGTACCGATCCATATCTAGCATCTGGTGATTCTGATGGAGATGGTATTTCAGATGACCTTGAAATCGAAAATGGAACTGATTTCAGCAACCCCTGTGATCCTGTACAGGTTTCTGGTTACAGCGGTTTCAACGTGGACAACATGCTTTGGGCCGAGGCAGACTGTGATGGAGATACCGTAACTAACGGCGCAGAAGTACAAAACGGAACAGACCCATATCTAGCTTCGGGTGACACCGATGGTGATGGGGTTATAGACGATGTGGAAATAAATGCCGCCACCGATATCAATAATCCATGTGATCCAGCACAACAATCAGGTTATACCGGATTTGATGGTGACAATGCCATTTGGTCAGCTGCTGACTGTGATGGCGATGGTCTCTTGAACGGAGTAGAAGTGGAAAATGGAACAGACCCATACACACCAGAGCAAGACAGTGGTATTGATACTGATGGCGATGGAATAAGTGATTTGCAAGAAGATATTGATGGGACCAATCCGAATGACTCATGTGATTCGATAGGAGGAACGCCGAATGCCACAGATGACTGTGACCAAGATGGTCTTACAAATTCTGAGGAAATAACGGGCTTGGATGACCCAAGCACTCCGGCCGACCCGAATGGTCAAACTTCAGATCCTGATGTATTTGATACCGATGGCGATACTATTTCAGATGGCCAAGAAAGTTTTGATGGTACCAATCCAAATGATGCTTGTGACTCCTTTGGCGGTGTACCGCCCACAAATGTGGATTGTGGAGCAGTATCCATATCCTCTGATTTGGTTGCACCAGATTCTAACAACGGTATCTTTAGAATCGTAAATATTGAAAATTTCCCAAATAATACTGTTTCAATCTTTAACCGTTGGGGTGTAAAGGTATTCGAGGCTCAAGGCTATGACAACAGAAATGTAACCTTCAACGGAATTTCAAATGCAAGGGCGACTTTGCAAGAATCAGAAGAACTCCCGGCTGGTGTCTATTTCTACATTATAGAATATGAAGACAATGGAACCATGGAGACCATTAATGGATATCTATACATTAATCGTTAACCTACCTAACCTATGAAAATAAGAATAGCATTAACCGTAATATTACTTGGAGTTTCGCTCGGTGTTAAGGCCCAACAAGAGGCTCAGTATACCCAATATATGTACAATACCCTCGCTATTAATCCCGCCTATGCAGGAACAAGGGGTGTTCTAAGTATTGCAGGGCTCTACCGATCTCAATGGATTGGTCTTGACGGGGCACCGGTAACCCAAACCTTAAATATACATTCCCCTGTCGGAAATCGTTTGGGGTTGGGCCTCTCAATAGTCAATGATGAAATAGGAAATGGCACCAGTCAAGAAACTTTTTTTGATGCAACTTTTTCATATACGGTCCCCGTCTCAGAAACGGGTAACCTCAGTTTTGGTTTAAAGGCCGGAGGGCAAATGCTTAATATTGATCTTAGTCGATTGCAGAATATCGACCCAACCTTCAACTCGGGTCAACAGGTAGTGGTTGACAATAAGTTCTCACCTAATTTCGGTTTGGGTATTTATTATCATTCCGATAGATTTTATACAGGTCTCTCGGCCCCCAACATTTTGGAAACCGAACATTTTGACACATCAGGAGAGAGTGGTTCTCTATTGGCACGAGAGCGTCTGAACCTTTATTTAATAACGGGTATGGTGTTCGACCTATCGGAGGATTTTAGGTTTAAACCGGCCTTTTTGCTTAAAGGTGTTAGCGGAGCGCCTTTACAGCTTGATATATCTGCGAACTTTATGTATCGCAACAAGTTTAGATTTGGTGCGGCCTATCGTTGGGATGCCGCTTGGAGTGCATTGGCTGGTTTTCAGCTTTCAACCGATGTCATGCTAGGTCTCGCTTATGATAGGGAGATTACCGCGCTGGGAAGTACAGCTTTCAACAATGGTTCTTTTGAAGTGTTTTTAAGATATGAGCTTCTTAATCGAAGTCGAAATAAAATAAGAGGCCAATATGGCAAAGTACTAACTCCAAGATTTTTTTAAACGCGTTTAAATGAGATTTAGTCACTATTGTATCGTTCTGTTCATTGGTTGCATTTCATTTGGGTTCTCCCAAGAATCCCAAGTTGAAATAGCTGCTGAAAACTTTAATGAATTCGATTACATACAGGCAATAAAAGAATACGAAGATTTGGTAAAACAGGGTTACGACGATGTTCAGATTTACCAGCAACTCGGTGACGCCAATTTCTTCAATTCGAATTATAAAGAGGCCGCAAAATGGTATCGGGGGTTTTATCTTTCATCTAAAAAAAGACTACAACCGGAGTATTTGTTCAGGTACGCACTCTCCTTAAAATCATTGGAAAGGTATAAGGAGTCTGATGAAATTATGTTGCAGCTAAAGGATTCCCTTCCAGATGATTTAAGAGTTCAAAAATTTCTGAATAGAGCTAATTACATCAAAGAAATCGAAAGGTCTTCAAACAGGAGTTCCATTTTCAAATTGCCCTTTAATTCGGATGTCTCAGATTTTGCTCCTTCTTTTTATGGAGAAGGGTTGGTTTTTTCTTCCTCACGGCCTTTAAAGAAGAAAGTAAAAAACATTCATGGTTGGAACCAAATGCCATTTTTGAATATTTACTATGCCATAGACCCTTTGCAAAAGAAATCTACTATGGTCAAATTGTTTTCAGAGAAATTGAATTCGAAGGCCCACGAAAGCTCAACAGAGTTTTCCAACGATTTAAACACCATTTATTTTACAAGAAACAATTTCAAAGAAGGTAATTTTGTAAGAGATAGTTCGGGAATAAGCCGACTGAAGATTTTTAGATCTTTCCAGAAAGGCACATCATGGTCCAGCCCAGAAGAACTTCCATTTTCAGAAGCGCAATACTCTGTAGCCCACCCAAGTTTGAATAAATCGGAATCGAGATTGTACTTCGCTTCGGATATGCCGGGCACTTATGGAAATTCTGATATTTTTTATGTCGATATTCTTGAAGATGGTTCCTTCGGTGAGCCGGTGAACCTCGGGCCTGAAATCAATACGGAAGCACGTGAGACCTTCCCATTTATTTCGGAATCGGGCGTTTTATATTTCGCCTCTGACGGTCATCCAGGATTAGGTGGATTAGACATATTTGCTGCGAAAGTCATGGAAGACGGATCGACCGCTATTTTAAATGTCGGAAGACCTATAAATAGCTTGGAAGATGATTTCGGATTGATTTTCGATGAAGAAGGTAAGACTGGCTACTTCACCTCCAATCGTGAAGGAGGTTTGGGCAGCGATGATATCTATGCATTTGAGGAAAATAGACCCCTGGATTTCAGTTGTACCACCGAAATCACTGGACGTGTCATAAACCGAAATGACGGAAAAAGCATCGGTCAGGTTGCCTTACAACTATTGGGCTTAAATGATAACATTTTGGATGAAATCGTAACAGATGAATCAGGTCAATTCTCTTTTAATGCTGACTGCACCGAAACAGCAGTTAAAATTTTGAGTAAAAAGGAAGAATACCAAAATTATATTTTGGAACTTGAATTGGCTGGGCTTACTGAGCTATCGGATGTTTTGGTAGAAATGAATCCCGCCCCTAGGGCCGTGGCTATAGGTACCGAGCTTGGGGATTTTCTTGGAGTTCGACATCTAAAGTTTGATTTTGGTAAAACGTTTATTCGACCAGATGCTGCCATACAGCTGAACAAATTGTATATCTATATGCGTGACTTTCCACAAATCAATATTGAGATACGCCAATATACCGATAGCCGTGGGAGTGAATCTACCAATTTGGTTCTTTCGAGAAGAAGGGCGAAATCCATTAAAGACTATTTAATCGCTACAGGTATTGATAAAAATCGAATTTTGGTAAAAGGTTTTGGTGAAAGTAATTTGGCAAACCATTGTGCCAATGGCGTTCGATGTTCAGAGAAAGAACACCAAGAAAACAATCGTTCTGAATTCATTGTAATCAACTAGATTCCGCAGCTACTTTCTCAGGGTTCTATCGTATTTTTGCATAAGGATTGATTATGCAGAAAACGTACATAAAAACCGCTCGATTTTGTCTGGTTTTGGTCTATTTGGTGATTATCGCCGGATCAGTGGTAAGAATGACAGGTAGTGGTATGGGCTGTCCCGATTGGCCCAAATGTTTTGGTTATTATATTCCTCCCACCGATATTGAAACCCTACAATGGACATCTAATAGGGAATTTAAAAAAGGGCAGGTTATCATTATTGAAGAGGCCTTATATATCGCCAAAAGGGAGTTTACAACAGGCCAAGAAATCAATACCGATAATTGGCAACGTTATGATAAACATGACTATGCCGAATTCAATGTATGGCATACCTGGATAGAGTATATAAATAGACTGGTTACGGTAATCTTAGGCTTGCCGATGCTCTTACTTTTGATTTTATCAATACCTCTCTACAAAAAAGATAAGCTCTTAACCATTTTTACGGTATTGACCATCTTGATTCTGGGAATACAAGCGGTATTGGGTAAAATAGTTGTAGATACCAATTTAAAAGCAGGAATGATTACCATTCA
>CAYNUM010000137.1:0-6359 GCA_964400025.1 uncultured Croceivirga sp. | reverse complement strand
AGTTCAGTACTATGGGGAACCAAAGTGCATAGGTCTTTCCGCTGCCAGTTGGGGCATTGAGCAATCCGTGTTTGCCCTGTAAAAAAGCGGTCCAGGTTTCTTTTTGAAACGTGTGTGGTTTCCAGCTTTGCTGCTGGAACCAATTGTTTGCTATCTCAAAAAGTTGTTGACGGTTCATAGGTTGTTGCCCAAAAAATACTTTATCAATTAGGGTATAGTAGTTTTTATTGTATCATATTTTTTATATCCTCAATTGAATTGGCTTCATCAATTTTTTTATCCTTCCGCCATCGTAATATCCTCGGAAAGCGGGTGGCGACTCCGCTTTTATGACGTTTTGAAAGCGCAATACCTTCAAATGCAATTTCAAAAACATGATGTGGAGTCACACTTCTTACAGGGCCGAAACGTTCTAAGGTGTTTTTCTTTATCCAGGCATCAACTTCTTTAAATTCGACATCGGTCAATCCGGAATAAGCCTTGGCGAAAGTGACCAATTCCCTTTCATGATTATCATTTTCTTGCCAAAGAGCAAAGGTGTAATCGGTGAATAAATTACTTCGTCGACCATGCCCACGCATAGCATAAGTAAGCACTGCATCAATAGTTAAGGGGTCGACCTTCCATTTCCACCAATCTCCTTTTTTACGACCAACTTGATAGGGAGAATTCAATTTTTTAAGCATTAACCCTTCGCTTCTCTTTTCTCTCGAAAGTTCCCTTTCCTCTGCTACTGCTGACCAAGAGTTGAATTGCATACGTTTAGATAAGAGTAGTGGGATTTCCTTTTCCTTATTCTGATTTTCTGCAAAAAGATTCTCCAATAGTCTTCTTCGCTCCAAAAAGGGTTGGTTTCGAATATCAGTGCCATTCCATTCCAGTAAATCATATGCTTTTAGGATTACTGGGGTCTTGGCCAATAAATTTTTGGAAACGGTTTTTCTTCCTATTCGAGTCTGTAAATCGTTAAAGGTTCCTATTTCACCATTGGGGTAGGGCAAGAGCTCACCATCCAATACGGTGCCATTTGGAATAGAGCCGATAAATTTTTCAAACTCAGGATATTTGTCCGTGACCAATTCTTCCCCGCGACTCCATACAAATAATTCATCATTCCGCAGAATTACCTGCGCTCGAATACCATCCCATTTATGTTCAAACGACCATTCATTGACCTCTCCCAAATCTTCAATATTGGCTTCCAGAGCATAGGCCAAATAAAAGGGATAGGGTTTTGATAGAAAGTCACTTTCATTTTCTTGCAATACCAAATCTTGAAACGAAATCGTATTAGGGTCCCAATTTCCCATAAGCTTGTAGGCCAATACATCTTCGTCTATTCCAGTGGCTTTTGAGAGTGCTTTGGTCATTAACTTTTGACTAACTCCAATTCGGAAACCTCCGGTTATCAACTTGGTAAATACAAAGCGACCGTAGTAGTCCAGTTGTTTCCAGTTCTCGAAGAGGTAGTCCTTTTTTTCTTTATCTGATTGCTTCTTTAACCAAATCATCTCTTGTAAAAAATCAGTCAAGGATTTTTCGGTTGATTTTTCATCGGATGGGACTACCAATGCTATGGTCTCCGCCAAATCACCAACAATATGATAACTCTCTTCAAATAGCCATAGGGGTATATTGGCCAATTCGGAAGCCCACTCCCGTAACATCGTAGTATTCACCGGTCGAGGTGGGCGGCGATGCGATAGTATTGCGATGGTCCAAACTTTATCATTTTCAGGTGCTTGAGAAAAGTAGTTGGCCAGCGCATTGACCTTGACATTGGTTTTATTGGTGCTATCCAATGTTTTGATAAGTTGTGCAAACTGTTTCATTCGGCCTCGACTTTTTCGGTCTCAGCATTCACTTCAACGTTTTCACCTTCAAATTGTGTGCTTTCCGTTCTAGCATCATACCCTAAGGTTCTTAAGTATTTTGAGAAAATATTGGTATACCCATGGGTGCAAATAATTTTTGAGGCTCCGGTTTCTTTAATAGCAGTTAGCAATCCTGGCCAATCGCAATGGTCGCTGAGTACAAACCCCTTATCAATGGCCCGTCTTCTTCTGGCTCCCCTAAAGGCCATCCATCCACTGGCGGTTGCAGTTACAAAGGGAGTCATCTTCCGAATCCATGAACTGCCATGGGCCGAGGGTGGGGCAATAACAATATTCCCTTTAATGTCTTCCTTTTCTGTGTCGCGGGTGATGAGTTGCGTTTCTGGAAAATCGGTTAATGAACGTAGAACTTCCGTCATTTTTTCGACAGCGCCATGGGTAAATATTTTACCAATCGATGGGTCTAGATGTTTTAAAAGACGTTGTGCTTTTCCTAATGAATATCCAAATAGCACGGAGGTTTGACCTGCTGATTTGTTTTCGGCCCACCAAGTATTGATGTCCGTTATTACTTCTTCTTGTGGTCGCCAAAGAAAAGCAGGTAGGCCAAAAGTGCATTCCGTAATGAACGTATGGCATTTTATCGGTTCGTAAGGTGTTGCGACACCATCATCTTCCAATTTATAATCTCCAGTGAACACCCAAACTTCCCCTTTGTGTTCAACTCGTATCTGTGAAGAGCCGATAATGTGCCCAGCAGGATGTAGACTAAATTTCACCCCATTGATACTAAACGATTCTCCCCAGTCCCTACCAGAAATATTGATGTCTCCAAGACGGTGCTTAACGATAGGAATATTTCGATGGTGCGTGATGTAAGCCTTATGGCCCCAACGGCTATGATCTGCATGCCCATGTGAAATAATGGCCTTGTCTACAGGGCGCCAAGGATCGATATACACGTCGGCGGCTTCACAATAGATTCCTTTATTCGTAAATCGTAAAAGAGGAGAATTCATAGCCGAGTGAAATTACAAATTTCTTTTACGTTTAGGTCTGGGTGCTTTTGGGCATAAGAATTATATTTGCGCAACAAAAATTTGAACGATGCCAATTGTTGACCTTTACGAACACAGTGATCAAAAACACAACCTTGCTCATTTTGCTACTCTGGCAAGTTTAGCTGCCGTAGATGGCGAAATCAATGAGAAGGAAAAAGCGATTTTAGACAAGTTCGCTTTTAAGTTGAACATTACTGATGAAGAGTATAAAGAGGTAATGAAGAAAGAGAACAAATACCCTATTCAGACCCCTCAGAGTGGTGAAAGAAGGTTAAAACGATTGTTCGAATTTTTTCAAATGGCCTTGGCCGATCAGGCATTCGATGAAGACCAGAGAAACTTAATCGATCGTTATGCGGTTGGATTGGGCTTCCCGGTTGATATCGCAGAAAAAATGGTTCAAAAGTCTTTGGATATTTTCAGTGGTAAAATTGCTTTTGAAGACTACCAATACCTCATGGAAAAGTAACACGGTTACCTAGTGGTACTTGGCCAAAAACTCCTGCAGTTTTAAGACCATATTTTTACTTCCACAGAAGAATGGAACCCGTTGATGTAATTCTGTGGGTTGTATATCTAAAATTCGATTTTTACCCCCAATGGCCATACCACCAGCTTGCTCCGCCAAAAAGGCCATAGGATTGCACTCATAGAGCAATCGAAGCTTTCCATTTCCGGTCACGCTACTTTTTGGGTACATATAAATTCCACCTTTTATCATATTGCGGTGAAAATCTGAGACCAGTGAACCTATATATCTAGAAGTGTAGGGGCGATCTTCTTCTTCCTTTTGACAATATTTTATGTAATCTTTTACACCTTGGTGAAAATGCACATAATTTCCTTCGTTAACGGAATAAATTCTTCCATCTTCAGGAAATTTCATGTTCGGATTCGATAAATAAAAAGTGCCGATTGCCGGATTTAAGGTGAAGCCATTTACCCCATTTCCAGTAGTATAGACCAACATGGTCGAAGTACCGTAGACCACATAACCGGCAGCGACTTGTTGATGGCCAGGTTGAAGAAAATCTTCAAGGGTAACCGGAGTGCCGGTCGGTGTAATTCGTCTATAAATTGAAAAAATCGTTCCTACGGAAACGTTCACATCGATATTACTTGAACCGTCCAACGGGTCTATCAGCACAACGTATTTGTTCTGATGGTTTTCATCTTGACTGTTGATCGAGATAAAATCATCTTCTTCCTCAGAGGCAATTCCGCATACAATTTCTCGATTTTTTAAGGTCTGGATGAATTTTTCATTGGCCAAAACATCCAATTTCTTTTGGTCTTCCCCTTGAATATTCGTGTCACCGGCATCCCCTAAAATATCGACCAGACCGGCCTTGTTGACCTCATGGTTTACCACCTTGGCGGCAAGACGAATGGCATTGATAAGTTTTGAGAGTTCTCCGGTGGAATACTGAAAATCAGTTTGGTTTTCAATAATAAATTCCCCAAGTGTTTTGGTTCTATTGTGCATTGGAGAGAAGGTTGTTTTAGTACGGAACAAAGTTCGGATTTTTTATGCTACTACAACGTTTTCGAAATCACTTTGTTGTTTGTTTTTTATAGAAAAGAATATCCCATGGAGCACAAATAGCTGCTATTTAGTTGTAGATACAACCGCAACTTTGATAATTTATAACAAAGTGTTTTATTTGCAACAATATGGAAATTACGATTAGAGATGCTGTAAAAGCTGACATGACGGCCGTTCATGGTTTGATTACTGAATTGGCGCTTTTTGAGAATGAACCAGATGCCGTAAAGGTTACTGTGGCCAATCTTGAGGAAGATGGTTTTTTGGGTGACCCTTTATTTCACTGTTTTGTTGCCGAAGTGGAGCATAGGGTTGTGGGTATCGCATTGGTATACCCACGATATTCAACATGGAGTGGACCAGTTGTTCATTTGGAAGATCTCATTGTTACCGAATCGATGCGCGGAAAAGGAGTTGGGGCTAAATTATTGGAGGAGGTCATAAAATATGGTCATGCTCAAGGTGTTCGACGTATTAGCTGGGAGGTTTTGGATTGGAATGAACCCGCGATACAATTCTACGAGAGCAAAGGCGCGAAGATTATGCGCGATTGGGATGTGGTTCAAATGGATGAGGCCGCCATAAAAAAGTTTATTGAACAATGAAGATATTTAAGTTCGGGGGTGCGTCCGTTAAAGATGCCGCTAGTGTAAAAAATGTAGTTAAGGTATTGCAAGAGGTGGGTCATAAAAAGACTTTGCTTGTGATTTCTGCAATGGGTAAAACGACCAATGCTATGGAAGCAGTGGTTGATGCTTATTTTGAAAACGAATCAGAACTTGATGGAAAAATTCAGTTTGTGGCCGATTATCACAAGGCCATAATAAATGACCTTTTTGAGACCAAAAATCATGATATAAACCATAAGGTCAATAAACTGATAGAAGAGTTCAGGGGCTTTTTGATGTGGAACAAATCCCCGAAATACAGTTTTGTGTACGACCAAGTAGTGGGGTACGGTGAGTTGCTATCTACAACCATAGTTAGTGCTTATTTGAATGAAATAGGAATGACCAACACCTGGCTAGACGTTCGTGAACTTATCAAGACCGATAACTCCTATCGTGACGCCCATGTAGATTGGCAGACGACTGAAAAAAGCACTCTTGAAAAGGTTGATTTAGGAACTTTAAATATAACCCAAGGCTTTTTGGGGAGTGACGAGAATAATTTCACAACTACTTTAGGTCGAGAAGGTTCTGATTATACCGCAGCGATTTTAGCATACTGTTTAAATGCTAACTCGGTGACCATTTGGAAAGATGTGCCAGGCGTTTTGAATGCCGATCCTAGGCATTTTAAGGAAACCCAAAAATTAGAACAGATTAGTTATCGTGAAGCAATCGAGCTGGCATTTTATGGAGCATCGGTAATTCACCCTAAAACGTTACAACCCCTTCAGCGCAAAGAAATACCCTTACAAGTGAAGTCTTTTATAGCCCCCAAAGACTCGGGTACTACCGTCGGAAAGGGCAATAAAATTGAACCTGAGGTCCCTTGCTTTATTGTAAAAAAAGACCAGGTTTTATTAAAGCTTTCTTCTTTGGATTTTTCATTTATGGTGGAAAACAATATCAGCGATATCTTCAAACTCTTTCATCAACATCGTTTAAAAGTCGATCTCATACAGAATTCGGCGATTAGCTTTTCGGTTTGCTTGGACAATAAATTTGGGGGATTAAAGACAGTGCTCCCCGAATTGGAAAAACAATTCAAAGTGATCTGTCATGAGAATGTTTCTTTGTATACCATTCGTCATTTCAACGAAATGGCCGTAGAATCTATTTTAAATGGCTATGATGTGCTGGTCGAGCAGCGCGGCAAGCAAACCGTTCAATTGGTCGTGAAATAGATAGGAATCGAGGTTTCAATAACCCTATTTGTCTATATTTACCGTTACTAAATCAATCACATGGG
>CAYNUM010000136.1:0-6367 GCA_964400025.1 uncultured Croceivirga sp. | reverse complement strand
ACTCTCTTTCATAGCAATGATTTACCACAACACACCAAAAATATAAAATGTTTAATTTATTATTCAAAATATTAAACATAAAATATGTTAAACTTTTCAACAGTTACCATTCTAACCTGTAAGCTGTCAGTTTGTCATTTTTTTAGCTATGGTATTTTTTTTGACTGACTGGAAATAAAACTTAAAACATGGCAACAGGCAAAATCAATGTTTCCGTTGAAAATATCTTTCCCTTAATCAAGAAATTTTTATATAGTGATCACGAAATTTTTCTAAGAGAATTGATTTCCAACGCAACGGATGCAACTTTAAAATTGAAACATCTAACGTCGATTGGCGAAGCCAAAGTGGAATACGGTTCTCCCTTAATCGAGGTTAAGGTTGATAAAGATGCCAAAGAAATCAGAATCATTGATCAAGGTGTCGGAATGACCGAAGAAGAAGTAAAGAAATATATCAATGAGGTAGCATTTTCGGGTGCAGAGGAATTTTTGGACAAATACAAAGATGCGGGTAAAGACACCGGTATCATCGGCCATTTCGGACTAGGGTTTTACTCAGCATTTATGGTCGCCGACAAGGTGGAAATTTTCACAAAAAGCTTCAAAGATGAACCCGCGGTGCATTGGAGCTGTGATGGATCGCCTGAATTTGACTTAAAAGAGACCGACCGAACAGAACGTGGAACTGAAATTGTGTTGCATATCGCAGAAGACTCCACTGAGTTTTTGGAAGATTCCAAAATACGCGAACTATTGGGTAAGTACAATAAGTTCATGCCCATTCCGATCAAGTTCGGAACAAAAACAGAGACTCTGCCAAAACCAGAGGATGCCAAAGAGGATGATCCGGCGCCCACTCAAGAGGTAGACGATATCATTAACAATCCTAATCCGGCTTGGACCAAAAAACCTACCGATTTAAAAGATGAAGATTACGCTTCTTTCTACAGGGAACTGTACCCAATGCAGTTCGAAGAACCGTTGTTCAACATCCATTTAAATGTTGATTATCCGTTCAACCTAACCGGTATTCTTTACTTCCCTAAGTTGACTAATGACCTCAATATCCAAAAGGATAGGATTCAACTGTATCAGAATCAGGTTTTTGTCACTGATAATGTTGAAGGTATTGTACCTGAATTTTTGACTATGCTTCGCGGAGTAATTGATTCTCCAGATATTCCTTTGAACGTTTCACGTTCATATCTGCAGGCAGACGGGGCGGTAAAGAAGATTTCCAGCTACATCACCAAGAAGGTGGCCGATAAGCTGAACTCCCTTTTCAAAAACAACCGAGAGGATTTTGAACAAAAGTGGAATGACATCAAAGTGGTTATTGAGTATGGAATGCTATCGGAAGAAAAGTTCTTCGAAAAAGCTGAGAAGTTTGCGCTCTATCCAACAGTTAACGGAGACTACTTTACCTACGAAGAACTGGAAGCCAAAATTAAGGATGCCCAAACTGACAAAGATGACAAACTGGTGATTTTGTATGCTTCGGACAAAGAAGCCCAGCACAGCTATATCGAAGCTTCCAAAGCTAAAGGTTATGAAGTACTATTGATGGATTCGCCCATAGTTCCGCATTTGCTCCAAAAATTAGAAACTTCAAAAGAGAAAATCTCCTTTGCCCGAGTAGATGCCGATCATGTTGATAACCTCATCAAAAAAGTAGACACTTCAATTTCTAAGTTGAGTGACGAGGAGAAAGATAAATTGAAAGAGCAGATTGAAGGCGTTATTGGAGAAAAAAGCACTTTTACGGTACAACTGGAAGCCATGGACAGTGCAGCCCAGCCTTTTATCATTACCGAACCTGAGTTTATGCGACGTATGAAAGATATGCAGCAGACCGGTGGTGGTGGAATGTTCGGTATGGGTAACATGCCCGATATGTTCAATCTGATTGTCAATACCAACCACGAGTTGGTTGGTGAGATCTTGAATACGAAAACCGGCAAAAAAAGAGAGCGTTTGATCAATCAATCCCTAGACTTGGCACGATTGTCCAAAGGGCTATTAAGAGGTGAGGAACTGACGAACTTTATTAATCGCAGTTATGAAATGATAAAATAGGCCATCATTCCCTTTGGGAATTCTAGAATAATTCAAAACCGCTCTCATTGAGCGGTTTTTTTATACCTTCTTTTGCGCATTGTTGAAAAAGAGACTATTCTCTATATTTAGTGTTTATCAAAGCACACCATGGCCAACCAACACCAAAACAAAAGTTATAGAGAAGTACTTGACGAGTTGCAATTGCAAAGCTGGCAGTTGGAGTTGATTATTTCAGGTTTTGCCATATTTGGATTGATTTCAGCCTTGGACCCATTGATGGATAAGATTTTGACTTCTGCAAATAATGGTTTTTATATTATCAGGTACCTGATTTTTGGAGTCTATCTTTCATGCATACTCACCTTAATAAATTTGATTCTACATGTCTTACTCAGGGCTTTTTGGATTGGAGCTATTGGTATACGTTCAGTATCAGGGGAAATAGACTTCAAGAAACTAAACTTTAAACCACAAATGTCAACGTATTTAGAATCAAAAATTAGTTCGTTTGATGAGTTTATTGAAAAGTTGGAAAACCTAAGTAGCATAATGTTTGGTTTGACCTTTATTGTCATATTCATGACATTGGGAATATTCATCATTTTTGTTCTATTCTTGTGGCTTACTGGATTAATAATGGATATTCCAATAACTAATTTGTTGTTCTATCTATTATTCACCGTAGTTTCCGTTACATTTATTCTTGGCTTTATTGTATTGTTTATTGATTTCATTACTCAGGGTGGAATCAAACGAAAGTTTGGCAAATGGTATCTTCCTTTTTATAGGTTTTCCAGCATTCTAACGCTGTCCATTCTCTATCGTCCCCTACTGTATAATTTATGGGATAATTCTTTTGGAAAAAAAATAATGTTTTGGCTTTTACCTATTTATCTATTTGGAATTTTAGTTTTTAGTTCCTCATACATCTCAACAGATTACTATTCAGGATTTTATAATTCGTCTAACCATTTTGCAAGCGGTTCAAGCTACATGGATTTAATTGTAGATAAGGGCAATAGACTTGGCTACGCGACTATTCAATCGAAAACCATTGAAAGCAAATATCTTGAATTGAGCATTCCTCGAGAACGTTTTATTGAACTGATGCTCTATGACTACGATTCCTCCTTGATTCCAGAAAAATCAAGAATTGGATTTAAACCCTTTCTCTTCTCCCTATTTCATTGGGAATGGGGAAAAACATTTAGTGAAAAAGAGGAGCTAAATTTTTTAAATGCCCTGAATAAGAGTTTCATCATCAAAATAGACTCCACAGCCAATAATGACCAGTTTGTGGTGACCGAAGAAGACGATTACAAACCATTTTTCAAACGATTTATAGATATTTCTAATTTGGACAGGGGCAAACACTTACTAACGATTCAACGCAGAACGAGTAAATCCGACAGCACCGAAATGGAGCATTACGAAACTATACCTTTCTGGTATTTCCCCAAATAGCTCTAACACTTATTTGCTCTTATTTTCAAGTTTCACCAAAGAGCCGCCACCGGAATAATAAATACTTCCTTCCTCATCGATAATTTGTTGGTTTCCTCCATCATCGAAAGGATTGAAAAGCCTTTTGCAGGACCTTCCCAAGAACTTTCTAAATTTTAATTCTCCAGTATCCCAATCCAATCCGTAATAGTAATAACTACAGTTGTCTTCCCGACCACTACTGTACACCATATTAGCACCCACACTGTACGTAAGCACTCCATTCATATTGACATCAGTGTTTACCCACTCTAATTGGAACTCGTTATTACCAGTATTCCAGCGCACTTTTTGAACACCCTTTAAGGGATTCTTACCCTGGCCCAAAAAACCATTGAATTGAGCTATGGCCACATCATATCCGTAGACGGTCGGAGAATTTTCGATGGACTGAAATTTATTGCTGAAACGTTTGGTTGCAGGTAGTTGAATTTTACCGGCAAATCGCTTATCCTGACCCGGAATGGTCATCCAGTCATCAGGTAAATCCCTCCAAAATGCCACCAGATTATTTTGGCTATGGCCATCTGCCATTACTATCAGTTGATCATTTCCATCACCAAACCCCATAAGGGTTGGCGTGGTTCCACTACCCTCGGCCCATCTCCCGGTGGGGCCATCCCCAACAAAATCATAAAAGGCTTCAAAGCCAATCGAAAGTTTTTGACCATCCCAATCAAATCGAATTAATCGTTTAGAACTGGTTACATAGAAACTATTGTTAGCATCAATTGGAAATGCGTTGTGCCCAAAAATCTCCTTATCACCAATAGATTTTATTTTCAAGGTATCCAACAACTCAAAGTCAGGTGACAAAATGCCCACAGTACAATCCGTTTTTCCCTTATCATTGTCACCAACGAACACCAATTGCCCTAAATAATTGATTCCAAAATGCTGAATGGTACTCTTGTGCAATCCCTTAAAATCAAACGTGTCTTTTACAATGAGTTCTGAATACGGATTGTTTTTATTCTTATCCTCTATTCGAAAAAGCCGGGTAAATTGGTCCTTTTTGGGATTGTACTTGGGGTCATACACATACCACACATTACCTTTTGCCTGTAAAAAGTTCCAACCAAAAGACTTTAGCCAATCGCTGTCAATCTTCACCTTACCCACAATTTTAGGACCCTGTTCCGTATCCAACATTTTATAAAAATGTGTGGCGTTAGATTGGAGTAAAGCTCTTTGACCATTTGGGTAAGACTCTGTGAAATAAGTCCAAGGAGACGTGCCGCCTTTAATTCCCTTCAATAATTTGACTTTCACGGAATCCGCATCCGTTGGTCCTGAATCGGCCGAAAAGGACTGTCTTGCACTATTACTGTGATAAATAGGCCATGGCGAATCTGCCAGATATGGGTTCAATTCTGGCTCCTGATATTGAGCTAGACACCAGTGCACAGTGCAAAGAAGTAATAAGATAGTTCGATTCATGATTTGCTTTTTATCATGGTTTATTAAAAGTTCGCATCTGAGGGCAATTTGTTTCGATCTATCTGATTTCCATTTTTATCATAAAACACATAAGTTACAGTGCTGCCATTTTTCAATCGTATACGGTAGTACTCTTTTTTGGTTTTATATAATCGTATATGGGTTCCCCCGGTTATCCTTTGCCCTTCAAAATTCTGCGTTAGATCAGCCCTTAAAAAATCTGGGATGTTTTTACTTCCATAATATTCAGCATAATACAAAAGGTCACCTTCGCCTGAATACCTCGCATTGCTCAGAGGCCGTTTCCCTTCTTTCATAAACGAAACAAATCGTAAATACGTCTTTCCTCCCCTACCAGTTGATTGTTGCCTTTTCCAACGTACCACCTTTTTGGCACCAAAATTCTCTTTTTGTGCATTCATCACCTGAGTGGGAACTTCGCTAGGAGCAATAATCCTACCCTCAAATTTTGTAGCTTGACCCAGAATGGAGGTGTAAAACAGAATGGTCATACCCAATAAAACTATCTTTTTCATCATACTTATTTTTAATGGTTAAACTTGGATTATGTTATTTTCAATGACTTTCCTCAAAGAACAACAGAATTCATGCCTTTAGTTTCATTTCAAATTCATTTTCAATGAAAGCGGCCGGATTTTCAATGAAATTGTTCAACCTGAACACACTGAGGAAAAAAGTGCTGTTTTGGGGCATCCTACTTCTTATAGCCAGCTGGAATTATTACCGTGAATTTTTCGATACCATTTCGGCCGTTTTTATGGGCGTGGTCTTGACCATTTTGGTAACTGCCATGATTTTGATAGGGTACTTATGGATTAGTAAGCGAAGGAAGTTTCCAAGAGTGCCATTTTGGTTAAGTGTATTGGCATTTACCGTTGTACGTTGGCTTATCGTCTTCTTTATTCTACAACATAAACTACCGGAATGGACCGTGTTTCATCACCCGGAAAGGGTTGGACCTTATTTATTCTTTACCTCGACTGCCTTGATTTTCCTTGGATATAGTTATGCCATTTATGAATGGGGGCTTGCCGCTAGGGAGGAATATCAAAACCTGATGGAACATCCCGATAAAAAATTACAATCCCCCATTACAATTCGAAGCGAAGGCAAAACAATCCGGATATTACCACAGGATCTTCTTTATCTTGAGGCCAAAGGCGAGTATATCAACTATTGCACAGTTGCAAAGAACCATATGTACTTTCAACGAATGAAACATGCCGAAGAGGAATTAATAGGTTATGGCCTTTTTAGAGCGCACCGTTCATTTATCGTTAATCCGCTACATGTCAAGTCCTACTCCAATAATGAATTATGCATGTCAGATGGGAAAGTGATAC
>CAYNUM010000135.1:0-6381 GCA_964400025.1 uncultured Croceivirga sp. | reverse complement strand
ACTTTCAGCACAACCCGAAAGGAAATCAATGGGGCCATATGAGTTGGGGCCATGCCACCAGTAGTGATTTGGTGCACTGGAAGGAAGAGAAAATAGCTATTCCAGAAAAACGACATATGATTTTTTCTGGGACTACGGCACTCGATGGTCACAACGAAAACTTGATTGCGGCATTTACTTCTTTTGAGCACAAAGCGAACGAAAAAGGAGAATTAGTCGCGCTAGCACAGCATCAAAGTATCGCTAAAAGTACTGATAACGGTTTTTCGTTTCAAGAAATAAAAGAAAATCCGGTTTTGGATATTGGCTCGATAGAATTTCGAGATCCCAAGTTGTTCTTCGATGCAAGAACCAAAAAATGGAACATGCTCGTAAGCTTGGCCACCGAGCACAAAATTGCTTTTTACCAATCAGATGATTTGATTCATTGGAACAAAACCAGTGAATTTGGCCCACTGGGGAATACCGATGCGGTTTGGGAATGTCCGGATCTTTTTGAATTGGCCACCGATGAAGTCAAAACCTCGAAATGGGTGCTGACGGTCTCCGCAGGTCATCCTGAAAAGGGGTATTTAGGCATGCAATATTTTGTGGGTGATTTTGATGGGATGCAATTTATCGCGGATGCACAGGACTATCCTTTGTATTTGGATTACGGAAAAGACTTTTATGCAGGAATAACCTTTGCCAATACGGGTCAAAAACAATTTGCTACCATGATGGCCTGGTTAGGTTCACATCATTACAGTGCAGATACCCCAACTTCACCATGGCGCGGTGCGATGTCGCTTCCGAGGGATTTATACCTTTCTAAAGTTGATGGTAGATGGTCATTAAAAAGTATCCCGCCTCATACCTATATCGATGCACTTTATGGCCGTCCATGGCAACGGGAAGGGCTACGATTATTCAATGGTACGGTTGAACCTCCATTCAAGTCAAAAGCGATATCAGCAAAACTTCATATCAAGAATGCTGGCGCAAAGACTGGGGGCATCAAGGTATTGAAATCAAATACCACTGAAACGATTATTGGGGTCGATTTTAAAAATGGTCAAGTGTATCTGGACAGACGAAACTCTGCGGCAACCACTTTTAATGCCAAATTTCCCAGCCGTGAAGTTGCCCCTTTTGATGCAGAAAAAGGTGAAGTTACATTAGACATTTTTGTGGATCACTCCATCATCGAAGTGTTTATCAATGATGGCGAGTCTACAATGACCAGTCTGGTCTTTCCAGAAGAAGATGGTAATAGAATCAAATTATTCTCTGAAAATGGCGAGGTCATTTTCGAAAAAGTAGAAATAAGAACAGTTAAAAGCATTTGGAAATGAAAGCACTAAAGATTCAAAAAATACTGTTTTTTGTCATTTTGGGTATTGCCACACTCATTTATATCGGACCATTCCTGTTTTCATTATCTATAAGCTTCAATGCAGACAAAAATGTATTTGACTGGCCGATAAAAATATTTCCTGAAACCTTCACTTTAGATAACTATCGCAATGTTTGGAACGAACTGCCTTTTGAAAAATGGCTGTTCAACAGTGTTTTGGTCACCTTGGTACAAACCGTAACCAACGTATTTTTTTCCGCTTTGGCGGGATTCGCTTTTGCAAGATTGGAATTTAGGGGAAGGAAACTGATTTTCGGATTGTTGTTAAGTAGTTTGATGATACCGGGCATCATCCTATTGGTGCCCAAGTTCATCATTTTGAATGAGTTTCAATTGATAAACAGCTATGCGGGATTGATTATTCCCGGTTTGGTAGGTGTGACCAATATTTTCTTGATGAAGCAGTTCTTTGAAACCATTCCCAAAGATTTGGAACAGGCGGCCCTTATTGACGGTTGTTCGTACTTCAGGATTTTTTGGCAGGTATTTTTACCCATTTCAAAACCAGCTTTGGCAGCCGTGGCCATCTACACTTTTCAAGGCTCTTGGAATGAATTTCTCTGGCCCGTAATTGTGACTTACACTGAAGACATGTACACCCTTCCTTTGGGTATGGCCAGCCTACGCACCGAATTATTGACCGACTGGCCATTGCTCATGGCCGGAACCATATTGATTTCATTACCAACATTGGTAATATTCATAGTATTCCAGCGCTACTTTGTACAGGGCGTTGCTAGTTCAGGATTAAAAGGATAATAACTAAAGAAGAACGAAAGACTCATGGCAACTATAAGTATTCAAGATTTAGAAAAAGTCTATCCAGGAGCCGAAAGGGCTACCATTCAAGGGGCCGACCTTGAAATAAAGGATAAAGAATTTGTTGTTCTCGTTGGCCCTTCGGGCTGTGGAAAATCAACCTTGCTCCGTATGATTGCAGGGCTTGAGGAAATCACTTCAGGAGAATTACAAATTGAAGGGGAGCGCATGAACGAGCTATCTCCCAAAGACCGTGATATTGCCATGGTATTTCAGAACTATGCCTTGTATCCGCATATGACCGTTTTTGACAATATGGCCTTCGGTTTAAAGTTGCGCAAAACGCCCAAAGATGAAATTAAAAAGAAGGTCGAACATGCTGCCGCAATTTTAGATATTACCCATTTGCTTGATCGCAGGCCCAAAGATATGTCGGGTGGGCAACGTCAACGAGTGGCTATTGGTCGTTCAATTGTGCGTGACCCCAAGGTGTTTCTATTTGATGAGCCCCTCTCAAATCTAGACGCTAAGCTTCGGGTTCAAATGCGGGCAGAAATCAAAAAATTGCACCGCGACCTTGATGCTACCATAGTTTACGTTACCCACGATCAAATTGAGGCCATGACCATGGGCGATCGTATCGTGGTATTGAAAGATGGTATCGTACAACAGTTTGATACTCCGATGAACCTTTTTAATAACCCACAGAACAAATTTGTGGCCGGCTTTATTGGTAGCCCATCAATGAACTTTATTGAGGGTGAGGTTGTCATGGAAAAAGAAACAAATTTTAAATCGAAGGATTTACAATTTGCGGTACCAAAGGACCTACGGCCCTGTCTAAAACCTTATGTGGGTAAAAAAGTGATTTTCGGTTTCCGGCCAGAATATATTTATGACAAGGCCGTGGAAAAAAACAAGCGCCTCTCTGAAAGTATGGAAATCAAGGTAGATGCCTTAGAACCTATTGGTAGTGAAACCTTTGTATACTTCCATTTCATAGGCAATCCTGACCACAGTTTCTGTTTCAGGAGTGATTCTCAATTTACGTACAAAGTGGGTGACCAAATCACTATTGGGGTAGATATTGACCGGTTACGCTTTTTTGAAGCGGACACTGAAAAAAGAATTATGTAACGTTTTAACAATAGAATTAGAATAACACACCCGATGGTTTTCAACCTATCGGGTTTTGTATTAAAAAAAGATTTATGAGCAGTACCGATACATTAATGTCATATAACCAAGGAGAAGGCGAATTTCAAAATTGGATTGTCGCCGAAACCGATTTTAAGAGAAAGTTTCAGGGTAAGGCCGAAGTGGTCATGAGTCTGGGAAATGGTTATTTGGGTACCAGAAGCTGTACCGAAGAAAGCTATCTCGGACAAGTGCGCAATATGTTTGTTTCAGGAACTTTCAATAAGCCAGGGAAAAACGACGTGACCGAGCTGCCCAACGCTGCTGACATGCTGGGTATGGACATTTTTATCAACGAGGTGCTTTTCAGTTTGGAAAAAGGAAGTCTTTCAGACTACAATAGGAGCCTTAACCTGAAAACAGGTGAATTAAAGCGTTCGTTTCTCTGGAGTTATGAAAACAATTCATATCGCTTCGAATTTAGAAGATTCGTATCATTCGATAATCTTCACCTCATCTGTAGCGAGGTCAAAATTACACCCATTGATGGGTCAGCAGAAATTCAGATAAAATCAGGAATTAACGGACAGGTTTCCAATAGTGGTGCCCAGCACTTTGAAGAAGGTGAAAAACGAATTTTCGATGGGGCTTATCTGCAAATGCTACAGGAAACCACAGAATCTGAAATTACTTTTGTCCACAACACCTATCATGACTTCTCGCAGACCAAGGCCGAAGTCACTTCGCGTTTTGAAATGGACCGTAGAAAAGTGGTCATGTTCTATCAGGCAGAAGTAGATGCTGGGGAAAGCGTTCACTTTACAAAGATTTCAAATATTTACACCACTCGCGATAAAGAATTGCAAGGAAAGTCATTGGATGACATTCGTTCATTTTCCATTGACAATCTTAAAAAACAGTCCGAAAAGGGATTCGATTCATTGTTGCAAGCAAGTGCAAAAGCCTGGAACGCCTATTGGGAGCGAATGGATATTACCATAGAAAGTCAAAACGATTACGATCAATTGGCCATTCGTTTCGCACAATATCATTTGTTGAGTATGGCGCCCAAACATGATAACCGCTACGGTATTGGCGCAAAGGGGCTTTCAGGTGAGGGTTATAAAGGTCATTCGTTTTGGGACACTGAAATTTTCTTGCTTCCCTTCTTTAGTTACAGCTTTCCAGAAATCGCCCGTAGTCTTTTGGAATATCGCTACAACACCATTGCCGGAGCAAGAAAAAAAGCTAAAGAAAATGGGTATCGCGGTGCGATGTACCCTTGGGAATCGGCTTGGGCAGATGATGGCGAGGTAACACCGGTATGGGGAGCAGTCGATATCATTACGGGTAAAGCGACCAAAATTTGGAGTGGTTTTATTGAGCAACACATTACATCAGATGTTGCCTTTGCAGTTTGGCAGTATTACATGATTACCGGTGATGAGGATTTTATGGAAAAGTACGGGTATGAAATTTTGTTGGATACCGGTATTTTTTGGAGCACCCGTCTCGAGTGGAACGAAGAAAAGCAAGAGTATCATATCAATAATGTGGTAGGGCCCGATGAATATAAAGAGCACGTAAACAACGATGCCTTTACGAATCATACCGCTCGGTGGTGTATGGAAAACGCTTCGCGATATTATGATATATTAAAGGAAAAAAATCCACAGTTGTTCGAATCATTGAACAAAAAACTGAATCTAGAAAAGGAGATTGTTGAGCTTCGGGAACGTTTCGATAAGGTATACCTGCCACAACCCAACAAGAACAAGGTCATTCCGCAAGACGATACGTATCTAGGCCTTAAGCAAATTGATTTGACCAAATACAAAAACCAAAAACATGTTGGTTCCCTTTTTCAAGACTTTAATTTAGATCAAGTCAATCAGATGCAGGTTTCCAAACAGGCGTCGGTGGTCATGTTGATGTACCTGCTGGAATACAAGTTTGACCATGCCATTAAAAAGGCGAATTACGAATACTACGAACCAAGAACGTTGCACGATTCTTCATTAAGTCTGTCTACCCATGCCATTCTTGCTGCTGACATAGACAATTTACCTCTGGCCTATTCGTTGTTTGAACGAGCTGCCAGAATTGATTTGGGACCTAATATGAAAACATCAGATCATGGTATTCATGCGGCTTCATTGGGTGGAATTTGGCAAATTTTGGTGTGTGGCTTTGGAGGAGTGCGAATGTTGGATGGAAATTTGAGAATTAATCCTAAATTGCCGCCTCAAATCACGTCCATCAGCTATCCCATCAACTGGTATGGCAACACTCTGAAAGTGAAGGTGTCACGAGATAAAGTGGCCATTACAAACATGGGAACAGGGCCAATAAAGGCGAACATTTTTGGACAGGATATGACCATAGAAAAAGATGTAACGGTTAAGAAATCGTAAAATAAGCTATGATTAAAGGATTTATATTCGACTTGGATGGTGTCATTACCGACACCGCCGAACTTCATTTTTTGGCCTGGAAAAAATTGTCGGATGACATGGGTTGGAAATTTGACCGCGAGGTCAACGAAAAATTACGTGGCGTATCACGAATGGATTCCATTCATATCATTAAAGACCATAATAACGCTGAAGTTCCCGAAGAGAAATTAGTGGAACTGGCGACCTTGAAAAATGATATTTATGTGGATAGTCTGGATCAAATGACTCCTGACGATTATTTACCTGGAGCCCAAGAACTCCTAAATCTTTTACGTGTTGAAGGTTTTAAAGTGGCATTGGGCAGTGCAAGTAAGAACAGTTCTAAGGTATTGACCCAGTTGGGTGCCAATAAATATTTCGACATCATTGGAGATGGTAACAGCGTGTCAAAAAGTAAACCAGCTCCTGATATCTTTCTTTTCGGAGCCGAACAATTAGGTCTGGAGCCCGAGGAATGTATCGTTTATGAAGATGCAGAAGCTGGGGTAGACGCTGCAAAAGCGGGCGGTTTTCATTCTGTTGGTATAGGCCCGGCAGATAGGGTGGGTCATGCCGATGTTCGATTTGAAACTATGAAGGAGGCGACCCTTTTCGCCGTCAAGTCACATTTTGAGGATTTGTTCTGACAACAAC
>CAYNUM010000134.1:0-6453 GCA_964400025.1 uncultured Croceivirga sp. | reverse complement strand
ATGAGAACTGGCGGTGTAAAAATCACAGCCCAAATCGTGTAGGTTGATTTTGAACATTCCAGCTGACTGTGCTCCATCCACAGCTACTAGAATTCCTTTTTCATGAGCCATTTTTGACACCTCTTTTACTGGGAGCATCATGCCATTGGTGTTTACAATATGGCACATGGATATCACCTTGGTTTTTGGAGTGATGGCTTTTTCGTAAACGGCCACCAAATCTGATACGCTTTGAGGTAGAATGGGCAGTTCTGGACGAACTAATTTTATACCCTTGGTTTCTTGCCAAACTACCCACGGTATAGACCCACTTGCATGTTCATGATTCGCCAACAACACCTCATCACCGGGCTTTAAATCAAAACTGCGAGCAATTAGATTCATACCCTCGGTGGTATTGTGGGTCAAGGCAATTTCCTCAGCTGATACCGAAAATAAGTTGGCAACTTTTTTTCTGACCCCTTCTTTTTCATCTTCCCATCCACCCCACATGTATCGTGATGGAAAACCATCCAAGGTATTTCTGAACGTGTTGGTGGCCTGCTGTATGTGAGTAGAAGACGCTCCTAAGGAAGCGTTGTTGAAATAGTGAAGGCCTTCAGCAAAGTTGAACTGTGATTTTACCAGACTCCAATACTCCTCCGTCTTATTTTCGTAATCATTTAACCCTATTGATTCCCATGAATGCAATAGATCTGTTCCAAATAATGGTAGGGCCAAAGAACTCAATGTTCCTTGACCCATTTGACTTAAGAATTTTCTGCGTGAAGGGGTTTTCATACTCTCGTAAATCTTTTACCGTATGGGTAAAGTTACGAAAGCCAGAATGCAATTGAACTTTTATTTAAAGGCTGGAATACCTGTAATATCAGCACCAGTAATTAACAGATGAATATCGTGGGTACCCTCATAGGTAATTACACTTTCTAGGTTCATCATATGGCGCATAATACTGTAGTCTCCCGTAATACCCATTCCTCCCAAAACTTGGCGGGCTTCACGCGCAATTTTAATGGCCATTTCAACATTGTTTCGTTTGGCCATTGAGATTTGGGCCGTTGTAGCGCGACCTTCATTTTTTAATTGTCCCAAACGGAAGGCCAATAATTGGGCTTTAGTTATTTCAGTAACCATTTCGGCCAATTTCTTCTGTTGTAGTTGAAATGCCGCTATAGGTTTACCGAATTGCACTCGTTCTTTGGCGTATCGCAAGGCCGTGTCATAACAATCCATGGCAGCGCCGATTGCTCCCCATGAAATTCCATATCGGGCTGAATCCAAACAACCTAGCGGTGCGCCCAATCCTGATTTGTTGGGAAGAAGGTTTTCTTTTGGCACTTTGACATTGTCAAAAATCAATTCACCGGTCGCCGAAGCTCGAAGCGACCATTTATTATGGGTTTCAGGAGTGGAAAAGCCTTCCATGCCTCGTTCAACAATAAGACCATGAATACGACCTTCTTCATTTTTGGCCCACACCACTGCAACATCTGCAAAAGGAGAATTGGATATCCATAATTTGGCTCCATTCAACAGATAATGGTCACCCATGTCTTTGTATTTGGTTTCCATTCCACCAGGATTGGAACCATGATTAGGCTCTGTCAAACCAAAACACCCCATCCATTCTCCAGATGCTAGTTTAGGCAGGTATTTTTTGCGTTGTTCTTCAGTACCATAAGTGAAGATTGGATACATCACCAATGAAGATTGAACTGAAGCGGTCGAGCGAACCCCACTGTCACCTCTTTCAATTTCTTGCATGATAAGACCATAGCTGATTTGGTCAAGTCCGGCTCCACCATATTCTTCAGGTATATATGGGCCAAAGGCCCCAATTTCAGCTAGACCACCAATTATCTGGTTTGGAAATTCTGCCTTTTGGGCATACTCTTCGATAATAGGAGAAACATCACGTTTAACCCATTGGCGAGCAGCATCTCTAACCAATTTATGTTCTTCAGACAAAAGGTCATCTATATTGTAATAATCAGGCGCTTCAAACAAATCTGGTTTCATGCAAAAGAATTTTTTCAAAGGTACTAACGAAATAAAACATTTGACCTTGTATTTGTTACATATTTAAATAGAACGCTTTGGTTAGGTCTCGGTAGGTCTCGGTGTAAACATGCTTTTCTTTTTCGATTACAATTTCGTTTTCTTCGATAGCCATATCTTTTCGTGAAAATTGCAAAAGTGTCCTTTTTATTGGCGCTTCAAAATTTCCTCGTACCAGGGTAATCCTATTGGCAAACAAATTTGACCTTTCCGCCAATTCTAGAAAATCATCTTTAATATCAAAGGGTATTATCACAGCGAATTGTCCTTTTTCCGAAAGGAGTTTTTCAACCCCAACCAATAATTCTCCGAATGGCAATGACTGGTTTTGTCGTGCGTTATCCCTGGCGACATCCCCCGATTTTACCGTTTCTGAATAAAACGGGGGATTTGAAACGATTAGGTCATAAGGTTCATCCATCTCAACATAAAATTCTTGAAAAGAAGCGTGATAGCAGAACAATCTATCTGACCATTGTGAAGCTTCGAAATTTTCAACGCATTGCTCAAAAGCATCTTCGTTCAATTCAATAGCGTCAACAGTATTCGCAGTTGTGCGCTGGGCCATTTGTAAAGCGATGAGTCCCGTGCCGGCTCCAATATCTAAAATTGATGATGGATTATGGTCGAATGATGACCACGCACCCAATAAAATTCCATCAGTACCTACTTTCATGGCACATCGGTTTTGGTGTATGGTGAATTGTTTAAATCGGAAAGGCTTGCTCAAAACCGGTTACTATTTACCACATAATCGGCCCTGAGCCTAAATATTTTTCAATAATGGGAAGGTAGTAAGCTTTGATTTCATCCAAATCAAATTCCTCTTCACGTTTGGAGTACAGGTCATATCGGTTGAAATCCACTACTATATCCTTATAGGATGCATCGTGGGGTGATTCTAAATGGGCATAACTGCCCCCAGTATGCCAAGGATAGAAGGAATGGTAACGAACCATAACCATTCCTTCGTCCGGTATCCTGTTGTCGGGATGATTCTTTAGCACCTGATATAAATATTCATCATGGCCCCAGGCAAGGGTTAGATTGTCTAGTCCGCACCTAGGTTCGTATATTCCATTCTCGGTATTGTACCGCTCATCAAGCATGTCTGGGTTCAAGGCGTTGAATTCAGGGTACACACAGGTTTCCGGAAGTTTACATCCAACTACAAAAATGTCGCCCACCAAGCCCCATTGTTCGTCTTGACTGGTGCCATCCTCATCGCTACCACTAACGAACATGATTTTTCCCAAATCATGAATCAGGCCCACCAATTGCATCCAATCCGGACGACCATCTTCTCTAATGGCCTCGGCAGACTGGACCAAATGATGCACATTTGGCAAGTTGAGGTCAGGGTCACTTACATCGATAAGTTCATCAAGCTTTTCCATGGCATCCCATACCATCATGGGACGATTAAAGGTTAGGTATTTACTTTTCATCCGTGTAACATAATCCATGGTCTGCCTAGAACGCATTTTTCTGTAGTGCTCCTTGACAGCTGCGGTCACCTCTCCTTGATCATAATTTCGAAATTCTTTCTTTTGCTTTTCCTGCGCTTCCATGATACTATTATGTTGCTCTAATTTAACCCATTAAAATGTATATCAGCAAAATTACAATCACCAAAATCGTACTAAAGGATTTGGTATACTTCCAAGGTTTGGAATTTATCAGTTTTAAGTCTTCCTGTCTGAATGTATCCTTGCTAGGATAGAAATGTGAAACGATAAACATAACCAGAATGTTCAGTACGAATTCTATGCCCCAAACGTGCACAAAATGAATATCTACAGGAAAAATAAAAGTGGTAGTAATGTAAAAAACAAGCCCCACAAAGAGACCAGCCTTTGCGCCCATAGCAGATATTTTGGGCAGAAACAGTCCAGCTAACATAACGGAGGCTATGGGGATAAAGAAAATGCCATTAAGTTGTTGTAGTAATTGGTAAAGCCCATCCGGAGCCTTTGCAACGAAAGGTGCGCAGATAATGGCGACTATCGCAAGAATGGCCGACACAATTTTGCCCCACCGAATAATTTGAGTGTTACTAGCATCTTTTTGGATAAGTCTTTTATAGATTCCCAAACTGAATATCGTTGCCGTACTGTTAAGTACACTATTGAATGTACTTAAAACGGCGCCCATAACGACAGCGGCGAAGAAACCAACGAAACTCAGCGGAAGTACCTTTTTAATCAATTCAGGATAGACCATGTCCTGTGATTCATTGAGGGAGTCTCCAAAATAGTAAAACCCGATTACCCCTGGAAGTACTATGATTATTGGAACCAAAATTTTCAACACTCCCGTGAACAGTAAGCCTTTCTGGGCTTCCGCAAGGGATTTAGCGCCTAAGGCCCTTTGAATAATGGTCTGGTTCATACCCCAGAAATACAATTGATTGATTACAAGTCCGGTAAATAGTGTTCCAAAAGGCAAAACGGAGTCAGAAGCCCCAATGACATTGAACTTTTCAGGCGCCCTTTGGTACACACGGTCTAACCCAGACATAATATCCCCATCGCCAATATCCCATAGTGCCAAAATGGGCACTAAGAGACCTCCGATCAATAGTCCTACCCCATTGATGGTATCACTATAAGCAACGGCTTTGAGTCCCCCAAAAATGGCGTAGGCGGAACCTAATCCACCAATGCAGATAACCGTAATCCATAATCCTTCTTCCTTAGTGACGGCCAATACTCCTGACACATTGAAAATACTTTCCAAATTAATGGCTCCTGTATAAAGAACAATGGGCAACAACGTCACGACAAAAGAAACGAGCAAAAAAAGTGCAACCAGGGTACGCGTGGTACCGTCAAATCGTTTTTCGAGGTACTCTGGAATGGTGGTCAACCCCATTTTCAAGTAGGTTGGAATAAAATAAACCGCCGCGACCACTAGAGCTAAAGCTGAGGTCACCTCCCAAGCAATAATTAAAAACCCATTTTTATAGGCCAACCCGTTCATTCCAATCAAATGCTCGGTAGAAATATTGGTCAATAACATAGAACCGGCAATCACCACCCCGGTAAGGCTTCTACCTCCTAAGAAATAACCGTCCTTTGTATTTAAAGGTTCATTACGAAGGCGATACCAAGAATAGAAAGCAACAAAAGCGGTAAATGCCACAAAAGAAATCGCAACCACCATATTCTTGAGGTTCCATTTTAATAGGTCATGAATATAGCCAGAAAATCAACAAAGCTGTTGAAGGGATTCTTGGAGACAGGTTTTAGGAAAGGTATAAATCAACCAAACCATCAGGAGCATCAATAGCTATTGTTTTAGCTTTTCGGTCCACTTCTTTTATGATTTCATCATTTAGCGGAATGAGTAATTGCTTCTCTCCCTTTAAAACTTCGAACAATACTTGAGAGGCTGAGTCATTTATGGATTGAACTACTCCAATATCGCCATGGATCCTATCAATCAATGAGAAACCGATTACTTCGTGATAATAAAACTGGTTTCCTTCGAGTTTTGGAAGCATTGAAAGTGGCAAATAAATCCCCTTGCCCAAAATACTGTCGGCAGTAGCCTCATCTTTTATGTCTTCAAAGGCAACGCGAAGAAGGCTAGACTTATGTAATCGACTTTTTTCAATAAAAAATGGAACCAAGTTTTTGCCCAACTCGACAAAAACTGATTCCATTCCTTCATAAATCTCGGGCTCATCAGTATCTAGTTTAATCAATACCTCACCCTTGAAACTATATTTTGATACGATTTTACCGAGATAGAAACACTCGTCTTTACGCATCTTTTTGAATTACTATTTAGGAGCCTCTTCTTCACTCGCAGCCTCAGGTGCAGATTCTTCGGCAGGTGCTTCTTCGCTAGCCTCAGCAGCTACTTCTTCAGTTGCCTCTGCTGCAGCTTCCACAACCGGCTCGCCTTCGGCAACTGTCTCTTCAGCAGCATCTTCTACTTCAGGCTCTGGTTGTTGAGCAGCAATACGTTTTTCGTTAACTTCTTTTTCAGCGGCCAATGCTGCTGCTTTCGCATCTGCATCAGCTTTGCTCAAGCCGTCTTTTTTCGCCTGAATCTTCCCTTCTTTCTCCTCTAACCAAGCAGTGAAACGTTTTTCCGCTTCGGCTTCATCGAAAGCACCCTTTTTAACACCATCCAAAAGGTGTTTTTTCATTAAAACACCCTTATAGCTTAATATAGCTCTGGCAGTATCAGTAGGTTGTGCTCCGTTGTGCAACCATTTTACAGAACCATCAACATCTAGGTTGATTGTAGCTGGATTGGTATTAGGATTGTAAGTTCCTAATTTCTCCAAAAATTTACCGTCTCTCTTTGATCTTGAATCTGCGGCCACAATCCAATAAAATGGTTTTCCTTTTTTTCCGTGGCGTTGTAATCGAATTCTAACTG
>CAYNUM010000133.1:0-6472 GCA_964400025.1 uncultured Croceivirga sp. | reverse complement strand
GTTTGGGCCGGTACCGGTGAGACTTTTGTCATTCGACCAGCACACGCCATGGGCGACGGTATTTATAAATCTGAAGATGCCGGAAAAACCTGGAAAAATATGGGCTTGGAAAAAACCGGTCGAATCGGTCGGATCATTGTTCATCCTACAAATCCAGATATTGTATATGTTGCCGCACTGGGGCACACTTACGGCCCTCAACAAGACCGCGGTATTTATAAAACCACTGATGGAGGTGCAAATTGGAAACGTATTTTGTTCATTGATGAAAATACAGGGGCCACTGATATTGCCTTAAACCCGCAAAATCCTGACCAACTTTTGGCAGGCATGTGGTCGATTCATATCAATACTTGGGGGCTTCGAAGTGGAGGCCCAGGAGGAGGTATCTATCGTTCTATGGACGGTGGGGATACATGGAAAGCACTTTCTGAAAACGGACTTCCGGGTGGAGCAGAAAATCCGGTCGGTAAAACAGGTGTAGGTATATCACATTCCAATCCCAATGTCGTGTATGCCCTATTTGAGATTGATAGCCCGGCCCTATATCGTTCGGAAGATTTTGGCGAAAGCTGGACGCTTCAGACCAGAAACCACGATATCAACGAACGTGCGCCCTATTATACGCGAATGGCCGTTTCCACTGATAATCCTGATGAGATTTACGTCGCCTCAGTAAAGTATAGCATTTCTAAAGATGGGGGTAAAACCTACAAATCTGGATATAGTGCCGGCGGAGATAACCATGATATTTGGGTGGACCCAACGAATGCAAACAGAATCATGGTGGCCCATGACGGTGGTGCCAGTATCAGTTTAAACCGTGGAAAAACCTATCAGCGAGTAGTGCTGCCCATTGCACAAATGTATCATGTGTCTGTTGATGATCAGATACCGTATAATGTATATGGCAATCGACAGGATGGTTATTCCTATAAAGGGCCCAGCAATAGCCGACAAGGGTATATTCCACTAGGTTTATGGAAAGGTGTTGGTGGCTGTGAAAGCGGTTTCGCCCAACCTGACCCCTTAGATAACAATATTGTATGGTCTGGCTGTTACGATGGGGGCTTGCAACGCTATGATGCCCGCACTGGTCACGCCAGAGACGTACGTGTTTGGCCAGAAGCTGGATATGGATGGGAACCTGGTCAATTAAAATACAGGTGGCACTGGAATTTCCCCCTTTCTTTCTCCCCACACACTAAACATCGGGTTTATGTTGGTAGTCAATTTGTTCATAAAAGTGATGATGAGGGTCAAAGCTGGCAGGTCATTAGTCCTGATTTGACCTTGAACGACAAAACCCATCAGCAAAATTCTGGTGGAATTGCAATTGATAATTTGATGACATTCGATGGCGCTACCCTCTTCAGTATCGAAGAATCAACATTGGAACCAGAACTTATATGGACAGGTAGTAACGACGGTCAAGTGCAATTGACGAAAGATGGTGGTGAGAACTGGGTCAACGTTACCAGCAATATCCCCAATCTACCCAAATGGGGAACCATAGCTAATATTGAACCTTCGCGCTACCAAAAAGGTACTGCCTACATCACCGTAGACTTGCACCAAATGGGAGATTTTGACCCTTATGTTTACAAAACTGAAGACTATGGTGAATCTTGGAAATTTATCAGCGGAACCGTTTCAAAATCGGTGCACAGTTTCGCCCATGTAATCAAAGAGGACCCTAAAAGAAAAGGAATGCTTTATTTAGGGGTCGATAATGGATTATACATCAGTTTTGATGATGGTGGCAATTGGACACGTTTACGAAACAACCTACCCCCTTCACCTATTTATTGGTTGGAAATTCAAGAACGGTTTGATGACTTGGTCATTGGCACCTATGGCCGTGGTTATTATATTTTAGATGATGTTTCAGCCTTACGAGAGTTTGATGAAACCAAAAACAAAGAGGCCCATTTGTTCAGTCTTCGCCAGGCCTACAGATTTCAAAATCAACAGGCCATTAAAACGGATGGTCCAAGTATGAACTCCGGTAAAAACCCTGCCTACGGGGCCTATATCAATTACTTTTTACGCGATAGCACAGACCAAAAAGTTGAAATTCAAATTTTGACCGAAGATGATGAGGTGGTCAGAACATTAAAAGGAGAAAGCTCGGCAGGTGTACACCGAACGGTTTGGGATCTTCGATATGAACCTACATATAAACCAAAATTGAAGACCACTCCACCGGGCAGACCTTGGGTTCAACTAAATGGAGAAGGCTGGCGGCCATTGGTTACGTGGGATTTAGACCTCTGGCGAGGGCAATATGGCCCAAGAGTTATTCCAAATACCTATAAGGTGAAACTAATTATCGGAGAGCAAGAATTTGTGCGTGACCTAACTGTACTAAAAGACCCAAATTCAGCAGGTTCTATAGAAGATATCGAAGAACAGGTCACTTTTTCATTAGAGTTGAGAGATGCTATGAACCTCGCTGTAACCATGATTAATGATATTGAGGATATTCGCGCTGAATTGGAAACCCTTTTGCCCGAATTAAAGAGCGAGCAAGACAAGAGTACCGCTCAACTTTTACTAAAAAGTTCACAGGAAGTTTCAAGTGCATTATATGATATTCATCTAACAGGTGCCCGCGAAGATGCCTTTCGCTCTCCGATGAAACTATATGGCAGAATAAGTGCTTTGGCGAGTGATATTGGCGGTTTTGGGGTTGATTTCAAACCAACGGACCAACAACGAGAAGTTTATCAGGTATTGAATAATAGGCTGTTGAAAGCGCAAGATGCGTATAAAAAATTCTTTGATATCGAAGTGAAAAAATTGAACGACCAATTAAAGAAAAGCGAATTACAACTGGAATCTTCAAAGAAGATAAAATCATAAAAAAAGGGGCGTAATCGCCCCCTCGGTTTTTAGTTGGTTATTCTAGTTATTTTGACATTGCTCCTTTTATGGCACCAACAATGGCCATAATGACACCACCGCCAACACCTCCACCGGCGATACTTCCCAATATTCCGGATACATCCATACCTCCATCGGTAGCCAATCCAAGCATTCCTAAAAGGGTACCTCCAAGTCCCCCTCCTAAAATACCGGAGATTGAATTTCCAATAGTGCCCAGGTTTAATTTGGGTAAAAGTTTTCCAACGAGGTTTCCGCCAACAGCACCCGAAATTAGCTGGATGATAAGCGGTAAATACTCTTCCATTTTATTATAGTTTTATGGTTACTTAGCAATAAATAAACAATATTTTTGTGTATTTTACAATTTATTGGTTAATAAAATGTGATATTAATAATTAAGTAGTGTTTTTGCTGAATAAAAAAAGGAGCTAAGAATAGCTCCTTTTAAGTCTCACTTTTTGCAATAGTTATGTTGGTTATTGCGTCGCTAACGTCCTAAATTGAGAACGGCCTTTTAACCTTGGCTTTAAAAGCGGAGTAAATAAACCACTCTGCGGTGATTTTTCCAATATTTTAACATATTTCTTATATTTTTCTCAGATTTTGTGTTGTTTATCACTTTATGCCTTCTTCTTTCTACCTTCATTCTTTGAAATCATAGCTCATTAACCAATCGATGTAAAAACTGTAACAATGCAACTTACATTAACCATCCCTGCATTATTATTTCCTGCTGTTTCTTTGACGATGTTGGCCTACAATGCGCGTTATTTAGCTATAGCGGCCCTAATAAGACAACTTCATAAGCAATTTGAGGAAACAGAGGCGAGTCCACTGAAAAGACAAATTGAATCTTTGAGAAAACGACTTAACATTATAAAAAACATGCAGGCTTCTGCCATTGGTTGCTTCTTATTGGCGGCAGTTTCCATGTTTTTAATTTACGTGGAAATGCAATTTTGGGCAAACCTGATTTTCGGAGTAAGCCTCATCCTACTAATGATTTCTTTGGTGCTGTCATTAATCGAGGTTCAACTTTCTACGAAAGCTCTTGGGATCCAGCTTACTAATATGGAGAATTAGATAAGAATTGTCTTATTTAATTTTTTGTTTTTTCTTTCGAAAAAACTCATCAATAATTCTTATTTTGTTAGTTCAACTCGACTAACATTTTTTGCTATGAAAAGGGTTAAGGACACTCCCTTTTTTAAACATATCCGTGAAATCCGTGAATACCAATATGGTACCTTCTATTTTTTTGATGGCCTTGTTATTGGTGAACTCAATCAGGGTATTACTTTTAATTGGGAGATGGGAAAAAGGGCAATTGATGCCGCCAAAGAAATCTTTGGCGAAGATTTACCGATAGCCTACATCTCAAATAGAATAAATGATTACTACGTAGTTCCAACCGACTGGTCAAAATTCTTTAAAAATCGACACCAATTGGATTTTTATTGTGTCGTCGGAGACACCAAAGGAAGCTTTGCAAGCTTGGTTATGGAGCGTATGTTCTTCAAAAACTCCATCAAACAATTCTCAGATTTAGAAAAGGCCATTGCTTGGAGCCTAAAACGAATCAAACAAAGGGAAAGTAAAAAAACTACCTCGAACTTATCGCCCGACATGAAATAGGGCATCCCCTTGATTGACGACCGCTTGGTGGTTTACACAGATAACATAACCATCAAAAGGAGCCTTAATCGATTTATGTTTTTTGGCAAAAGTATCGGTTACCCTTCCCATTACTTGTCCTTTTTTCATCGAACTTCCATTTCTAATCTCTGGAATAAACATACCAGCTCTTGGTGCTCTGAGCCATTTTCTGTACTCTAAAGATACTGACGGGGTGCGTTTCGGTTTTCCTGAGACCATTCCCAAACCAACAAGCACATTTCTTATGCCCTGAATACCCATTTCAATTGCATCTTCATCGAAACGCATGCTTTCACCAGCTTCATATACAGCAATGGGTTTGCCCATTTTGTTTGCTGCTTTTCGAAACGAACCAGAAATAAGGTTTGATGGAAATATGAATGGTGCATTGAATAATTCTGCGAGTTTAGCACTAGCCTGATCTCCTTCCGTATACCTGATTTGTGGAAAATTATGGCGTTGGCCTCCACCTGTGTGCAAATCTAGACCAAAGTCAATCTGCGGAAGAATTTGATGGGTATAGTGATAAGCGATTCGACTGGCCAACGAGCCAGTTTTTCTACCCGGAAAACTTCGATTGACGTCTTTGCCGTCAGGCACGTCCCTTGAAAAGTGAATGAAGCCAAAAACATTTAAGATGGGTACCACAATTACTGCTCCTTTTGAAATGGCAAATTCTTCATCCTCCAACATACGTCGCAGTGTTTCCACCCCATTGATTTCGTCGCCGTGAAGCCCAGCCTGAATCAATACGGTTGGTCCTGCTTTTTTGGCATTGAATATATGGACGGGAATATCAATGAGCGTTCCCGTGGGCAGTCGGGCAATTTCAATTCTGAGCAGTTTATCCTTTCCAGGCACCACTGAACTTCCATTGATGGATATTTCCTTATTTCCTTCTCCTAAAAGCATTCCTTTCTACAAATTCTATAATGTGTTTCGCAACATTTACTCCGGTTGCCCCTTCAATTCCCTTTAGCCCAGGGGAAGCATTTACCTCGATAAGCACAGGGCCCTTTTTGGAGCGCATCAAGTCAACACCTGCTACTCCAAGTCCCAAATACTTGGTGGCATTAAGGGCTATGTATTTCTCTTTTTTGCTCAGTTCCACGGCTTCCGTTTCCCCTCCTCGATGCACATTGGAACGAAACTCATCTAAATCACTTTTCCGCTTCATCGCGGCCACCACTTTATTGCCCACCACAATTATTCGAATATCCTCTCCATTGGCCTCCTCGATATACTGCTGTAATAGAATACTCGTGTCCATCTTATAAAAGGTGTCGATTATCGATTTGGCCGATTTTTTACTTTCCGCCAAAATAACTCCGATGCCCTGTGTTCCTTCTTGAATTTTGATGACCACCGGAGGGCCTCCAAGTAAACGTATTTGTTCCCCAATATTATCTGGGTTAATGGAAAACAACGTCTCTGGAATAGGAATTCCCTTCCTAGCCATTATTTGTAGGGTGCGTACCTTGTTTCGCGCCCTTGTAATCCCTAATGAACGAGCTGTACTGAACACGCCATTCATTTCAAACTGTTTTACGATAGCCGCCCCATGCCGGGTTACTTTTGTGCCTATTCTCGGGATAATGGCATCGAACTCTCCCGTTACATCTTCCTCTCCCAAAAATATTTTTGGCTCACCTTCCCCCAATTTTACCGAACATTTTGTGTGGTCAATCAATTCTACATAATGACCAAGCTCATGCGCTTCTTGCATGATTCTTCTCGTAGAGTGTACATTTAGACTGACCGATAAAATGGCAATATTCATAACGAAACCCGCTTATGGGTGTGGATTACAATATCGTTTAAAAAAAAGACTTTACGGACAAGGGTTCTATAAATTTCAAGCTACTATTTTGTTTAATAAAAACCGTTCAAAATATATAGGTTCGGGGTCGCACTTCAAAAGTTTTCG
>CAYNUM010000132.1:0-6491 GCA_964400025.1 uncultured Croceivirga sp. | reverse complement strand
AGGTTTTATTTATTGCGTATTTGAATCAAAACCGATCGCATAAAATTGATTTAATCGAATGGCTTTTAAAAAAACATTTTTGGGAAATTTCATAAAAAGAGCGATATAGGATTATACCATAGATTCCGATTTTATAAACAGTGAGGCCTTATAGAGAATAACAATTTCCAAAACCGTTACCGGAAATAAGAGAGCCAATGCGATGGGAGAGAGAAATACCAAGAGAAAACAGCATCCAATAATAATTTCAATTAATCCCGAGTACTTTGATAATTTCCCAAGACTGTCTTGTAAACCAAATAGAGCAATACCAAATATTATACTTGCTGCGCCGGCTACCATTGATTGACCTATCATTATTGCAGTTATGAAGTTCTCGTTCGATGTATAGGTTATCTTGATAATATCAATAAAAACTATTCCTATCATAGCCGAAGTCATAACATAGGTGGAAATACTAAGTAAATTATTCTCAAATACTTTAGATAGGACAAGATATCCTCTCATGAAAAGACAAAAAGCGACTAAAACCCAAATTTTGATTAAGATGTAAGATATTATGAAGGCAATTTCAAACTCATTCTGAACGACAATTATATACTCCATCCCATTCTCGATAATTAAAGTCAAAAAATAGAATAGGCCTGCAATCCATGCTGTCTGAATGATTGAATAAAGTTTTTGATTAGTTACATCTCTTTGTAATAGAAGGTTGGCCAATCTATGTTTTGAAGTGTCGGGTGCATTTGATTTTTCTAAACTTTGGCGATTGACCCCAAGAGTTTTTAGCAGTAAATCGACTGTTGAATTTCTAGGCATTACCCCACCAGCTTCAATTCTTTGTACAGTTCTCAACCCTAAAGAACTTCTTGAGGCAAGTTCTTCCTGCGTAAGATTTAGACTTTTGCGCAGTTGAACTATTTTTTTCCCTAATTCTGGTTGTTGCATACCTTTTTAAAGCATTTGGATTGCCATTGAATTGTACTTTTTAATCGGTTGAATGTGATTCTCAGGTGAAAATTCGTGTTCTTCTTTTTATTGCATTCAATAAAAGGAAAAGAACAAGTATAATCAAACATCCGATGACCATCCATAACAACATTGGTTCCAATAATATCAGAAATAATAATGAATCAATATTCCCCGTCTTCCAAAATACCCATTCACTTCCGATTTCGGTGGCCAATGTTGAACTTCCCATGGTGAGAATTACTATCCCATCTCCCGTGGTTGGATCTAGTCTCACTGCAGTATTTATTGCAGGATTATTTTTTCCATCATGGCCGATAATAAAGTCGTTTTGATTGTTACTTGCGTATAACATAGTACCCAACCCCCAAATTGCAGCCCCCATTCGATATGCATGCGGCTCCTTTATTTGGTTAATTGTTTCTTTACCGATTACACCCCTACCGATGGGTTCATTGTTCGCACCTGCGAAATGGGCCTTTATAAAAGACTCCATGTCATGTAGTGAAGTATAGAGTGAAGTCGCCGCTAATGCAGTATATTTCATATGCGGTTGTACAACCACATCTTCATCATAAAACTTGGCTAAGTTGTTGTTTTTTGAATCATCCCAAATAAAGGTAGAATTTTTCATTTCTAGATTTTTAAAGACGACGGCCTTCATATAGTCTTGAAAAGATTTTCCGCTTACTTCTTCGATTATTAATTGTAGCAATGTGTAGCCCCCTCCGGAATACTTCCATTTCGTACCAGGTTCCAATCCTATTTTTACCTCCCCGTTCGCTTCTGGTGATCCATCTGCAGCCTTCGTGAGCGATTCTTCAAGACTTTGAATTGATGTTCCAGGTGGAAACCCGTCATAGCCTAATCCATCCGTTAAACCAGCTTTGTGACTCAATAAGTGTCGAACCGTAACACCATCGGTGCTGAATTTACCATCTGGTATATGCCATCTAGTTAGATAGTTGTTCACCGGCTCGTCTAAATCTATTTTCCCTCTTTCAACAAGTGACATGATTCCCCATGCGGTAATCCATTTACTTAAAGAGGCAACTTGAAAAGATGTATTTCTATTTATCGAACCATCTACCGAAAAAAAATATTCTTCATGAATATCTTCGTTTTCAATCAACGCCATTGCAACACTACCGACTTTTTTGCTTTGTATCTTACTTATGGCCTGTTCAAAGAAATCATTTGGATTATTAGATTTGGTTAAAGGTTTATGCCACCAACCCTCGAGAGTACCAAAGCATACTAAAGATGACCAGACTACCATTAGACCAAGAACAACACCGACGTTTTTAAAGAAAGTTTGCATTTGTTTTTTCTGCAATGTTAGTCTTGAAGTAAACAAGGGCGAAATAAATCACACGTCACTTTTACGTCATTTGATTATCTTAAATGGGTAATTGAATTGAGTCGCTTTAAACAGGTTGAAAAATGAGAATGAGGTCAGGAAAGCCCCCAGTTCAAATACACTGTAATGGATTTATTGAATTTCTAAATGTTTGATTAGGTTAAAAACAAAGTACCTCAAGATTTCCAAAATTCCCAAAACCTGTCTTTTTTCAATAATTGTTGTAATGAGGCAGGTTTTAACTTTTCTAAAATGTACAGAAATGCGATGGCTGTGATATAGGCGTCACCCAATGCGGTGTGTCGATCGGCTTTTGAAATTTTAAATTGCTCTGAGAGTTCATCTAAGCTATAGCTCCCCTCGGTCTTTCGTTTCGTTTTGGGTAATGACCGATTGTAAAGTGTGGCGGTATCCAATTCTTTATTCAAGAGTTTGGGCAATCCGTTTCGCATTAGGGCTTGATTGATCATACCAACATCAAAACGAACATGATGGGCAATTAAGACGGCATTTTTTAAAAGATTAAGAAGTGTTTTAAGGCCCTCTATTTCGGTTATCTGAGCGACCTTTCCCCTTTTTAGTATACCGTGTATTTCAACAGTATTTTTATCGAAGGTTTCTTGTTTTAAAAATACCTCGAAAGCATCTTTGGCTTCAATACAACCATTTTTTATACGCAAGGCTCCGATACTTAGTATTCGATCTTTCTTAAAACTGAAGCCTGTTGTTTCGGTATCAAGTACCACAAAATTCGTTTCTGAAATGGCTTTTGGTAAACCTTCTGCGAAGGAAACTTCATAGGCTTTCCAGAATTCAGGTAAAACGTTTTCTTTCTTTGCCATCGGAATTATCGAACTCTTGATACCATAAATCGGACATTGATTACCTCTTGAATCTCTTTAATAGTTTTAAAGGTTCGTTTCAGTTTCATTTTTTCTTCTTTGCTCAACTGTTCCAGATTGATATATCGACCAGAATCATTGTTTGAGAGTCCTTGTTTTGTGCGAAAACGTAATAGGGCTTTAGTGGCATAACTACAGGCCAAAAAAAGTTCTTGATTTTTTGGTTCTATCTCCGCCATTTTTTCAAATCGTTCCCAAGTATTGCTGATATCTGGAATATTTTTCGATAAAATAAGAACGCGGGCTGCGTCAATAAGTGGCATTAGTGCTCGTTGCTTTAAATCGAAAAAATCTTTGTGTTCCCCATCTTGCTCCACCAAAAACTGTCGAAAGAACCCTGATGGTGAAGGATTCATTAATGCACTGCCACCTAGATGACTAAGAAAAATAGGATATGATGCAACCGTTTCGAAGATGTGGTTGGATAGCTTTGAAACTAATTCTTTGTCACCATAAGCGCGATTATAATCGAAAAAAATGGTAGAAAGCAGTATTTCATCAGGTCCAGGACTTGTAATCCATTTGCTTGTCATTTTCTTATAACCTGCTAGACTGTTACACCATTTTGGATTAGATCCCATCATGTCTGCCGGGCAGAATTCATAACCGATTACGTTAAGTCCATAGGTTATGGTTTTGGCCAATTCTAAAAAGTACTCACGGGTTTTCTCATACTTTGATTCTTCTACATCTTCAAATAACAGGGCGTTATCTTGATCGGTATGCAACATTTGTTCACTTCTGCCCTGACTTCCCATGGCTAACCATGCAAATTTCACTGGGGGTTCAGTTTCCATTTTGTTCAATGATAAATCCACCACTTTTTTAATGCAAACATCATTGAGTTCAGAAATGATTTTCGCGGTCAACGCCATAGGAATGTTTTGGTCTAAATAGCCCCGAAGTAAATTCATGATTCCTTTTCGAAGAAATAAAATTTCTTCGACCTGCCTACATCGCTTTATGGCCTTGACCAAAACAGCAGGGTTATTGCCCAATGAAAGCATGATATCATGTTTTGACAAAATTCCAACCGCTTTTGTATTGACCGTACCGTCTTGGGTCAAGATCAAATGGCTAATATTACTTTTCATCATGGCCATTTGGGCTTGGGTAATTGTCAATTTAGTAGGATACGTGATTACAGGGGAGGACATGATATCACTCGCTTTGGCCGTTATAGGATATTTCCCGGTGGCGACCTTATTCCTGAGGTCTTTATCGGTAATAATGCCAATCGGAAGGTGATCTTCGACGATTAACATGGCCCCTATTCGTTTAGAAGTCATTCTTTCTGCAATCGTTCTTATCGCTGTTTTTATGCTTGCTGTCTCAATATTTTTGGAAAAGTCAACGGTTTGTAAATCGAGCAATTGATTTTGATTGGCTGGCGCTTCCATCGAATCGCCTAATAATTGCCCACGATTACTCTTGTCGTATGGGTTTCTAGTATTTGAGGCAAAACTTTCTACCAAAAAGTCTGCTACACGTCTATTTTCTTTTATGTAGGGTCTAAATTTTGCAATGGGAATTGCGTATAAGATGCTCTCTTCCTCTGTTTTGGCAGTTAGGCGATAGTTTTCATTGGCCATCAAGGGCCGTAGTCCAAAAATGTCGCCTTCATCGCATATGTCCAAGACGTTTTGTTCGCCTTTGTTCCATAGAGCGACCGCTCCCTTATGAACAACATAAAATTGCTGATGTGCAGGCTCATCAATAGAAAAAACCGAACTGTCTTTTTCTTTATAAACGATAGTTACTTCTTCAGAAAGTCGTTCCAATTGTGATTTCAATAAATTGGAAAAGGGCGGGAATCGTTTGAGAAAATCAGCAATTCTAAAAGAGATGGTATTCTTCATACCTTAAGTTAACCATAATGGACAACTTTAGTATCAAGAACCTGACAAAACTTCACTCAAATTGGAGCATTATTAGGCAATTTTTTAATTGAGCATGGGCAAAAGGTCCCTTGATTTTTTCTTGTACTCCAGAACCTTAAATATTGCAGGTTCTTCACCAAGGTTTTCAAGGTCATTGATGTAATCCTTTGAGCTATTTTCAAGATACATGGTATCTCCTTTTTTTACTCGAATTAATGAGATACGACCATTTCCAAACCTACTTTTTAAAATGGCATCACTTTCCGATATCCAGGAGTAATTTTTGTTGTGTCTCAAAAATGGCAATCGTTCTCTCGCCTGCAGTTTTAGGTTCCAGAGTCGGATGGATGGATCTTCGAAAAGGAGCATATTACCTAATGCCTTACCAAATTCCAATAGATTTAATTCCCTAAGGTACTTTTCCTCCCATTTTGTAAAATCGTGTGCTGGATTTAATTCAATACAGTCCATAACCTAATTTTGAGGCCGCGAATTTACTTACAATTTTAAACGTAAAAAGCTATAATGTTTTAATTAACAGATTGTTTGAATTTAGGATTTGACAATCAAGAAAGCCTATTTTGATCCACTTTCAAAAATTTTGACAAAAAACTAAATACGTCAATATTTTTTAAAAGGAAATGTATACAACTTGATAAAAATGAAGGAGTTAGATATGTTTTACTGCAAACGTTTGCGTAAAATGACTTAACGCGCATTTTTATGATAAAATGGTCCAAAACGAGACGGTCTAGTGGTGTAATAGGACGCGTTTTCCTAATTAAAAAACCATACTCGTCTTAAAACACTTAAATTTTTTAAAAAGAATTTTGAATTTTATCAAAATCGAATGTGCCTGTGTGGCATACCTAATTAGCAGTCACAATTTTTTCCATTCTACTACAAATCTATCCTTAATTTCCATCAATTTATGCACAGCATCAATGGTACTTTGGGTGGGTCGTTCATCACTGGCTTGTAGAATCACTTGTACAAATAATAGTTTTTCTTGAAGACCTACCAGGGTTTCCTCTTCATAAGGCGCGGCATAAATGTTTCCATATAATTGATCTCCATCGCTTGGGTTTGTATTACCCGCGAACTTGGACATTATCTTTTTTGTTTTATTGTTTAGTTTCTTGTCCTTATAAAGCTCCTTGGCGGCTAAACGGATGTCGGACAATTCTAGATAGGCGTTGTGCACTTTCATTGAAAGGTCCGATTGCAAGCGTATGTCTTCTTCATTTGCTTTTACGCGAGGGTCCATACGCACCCTCATCTCTTTTTCAAATGACTGACCATCAACGGTCAGCTTCACGGTATATAACCCAGGAGCTACAAAAGGGCCTTTCGGGCTTAAAGGGGTATCATATTGAATGG
>CAYNUM010000131.1:0-6495 GCA_964400025.1 uncultured Croceivirga sp. | reverse complement strand
AGCAATGAAGATGAAGATGTTCGTATTGAAGACCTCAGCCTGACGGAAAAGGACCTAAAAATCGCTGAGCTTCAAGAAAAACTTGCTGAAAATGATGCTATCCTTGATGAGTTGTTATTGAGACAAGATTCTATCGAGAGAACCCGCAAATCAGACCTAGAACGCCGTTTCGCAATGGTCATGAAAATGGTTCGTCGAGAAACAAAGGGAGATCAAGAACTTGAGGAAAGGGCAAAACAACTGTATTTCGAAGGAGCCGAGGAAAGGGTGTTGGCTGAAAATACCCGAAAAACACCTCTTTCGAACCATGGCCTAACCAACACAACCGCATCAAAGAAGGTCATTAAATTGGGTGAAAAGGGCGAATCTCAAGATTTAAAGAAAAATACCGGAGGGGGTCTTGACAGACAATTGGCAAGTACCACAACAACCAAACGAATTCAAAAGGTAAAAGCGCAGGATGTCGTCACAAAAACCAACCGCAATGATGCGATGTTTGAAGCAAAAAAATCAGATAAAACCTATGTGTCGAAAAGCAGTGGTAAAAAAGCAAGATTCCGTGATTTCTCCATTCCCGATGTTGAATCGGGTCACTACCTCATAGCTAATGTCTACAAGGGTAAAAAGTATATGAACGCCTTTATTGACGACCTAAGGTCTCAGGACATTGAAGCTGATTATTTTACCAACCCCAAGAACGGTTTGAACTATGTGTACTTAAAAAACTATGGTTCACAATCTGAAGCTGTAGCCGCTTACAAATCGAATCTAAATGGAGAGTACAGTGGTGATACTTGGGTTATGCGTGTTCAAGGAACTGAACGTCATTCAGGCTTAGCAGAAAATACCGTAAGGTATGATGATTCGGTCCTTCAAAAGAATGTAGTCGATAACGGAGTAGGAAGGCCTGGCAAGCCGTCGTTGAAAACATTTAAAATCGACGGTATTGGTTCCGGTTTTTATATCATAGCCAATGTGTTTGCCAACCCAAACAACGCCAATCGCTTTGTAAAGGAACTGAATAACAAGGGCCTTAACGCCAGCTATTTTATCAACCCAGAAAATAATTACAGGTACGTCTATTTGAAGAAACATCAAGATTGGACTACCGCCTTGACCTCATATTATTCCAACATGGACAATTCTTATGTAGACCCCATTTGGATAATGCGAGTCAAACCAAATCGAATCAGTTAATTAAATCGCTGAAAAGAACATTTTCTTATTCAAAAAATAGAATGATATAAGAACTCCATTTTTGTCTTCGATGTACTAATAATTAATTTTAATCGTTATGATTAAAGTCCACGAAAGTGGGCAACGAGGACGGAAAATGGGAACAAGTTTGCAACCAAATCGCATTAACCTAAAGTGCCATGAAGAAGTCCTTCGTTTTTTCCCTACTTGCTCTCGTATTTTTTTCGAGTAAGGCTCAGGAATTGACTATCCCGCAACTATCACAATACATTGCTGATAACCCTTTTATAATGTCACCCACCTATGCTGGTGTTGGAGACCATATTAAGGTTCGTCTCAATGGACTAACCCAATGGGTCGGTGTTGAAGATGCACCTGACACCCAAACCTTGGCGGCCGATGCTCGAATAGGTAACAGGTCAGGTATTGGAATGTTACTGTATAACGACAGTAATGGCGAAACAAAGCAGCGTGGTTCAAGGGTTTCCTTTGCACATCACTTGATTTTAGACCGATATGATGATGAGTTTTTGTCTTTTGGTCTCTCCTATAATTTCAATCAATTTAGACTTGATGTCGAAAATCTACCGGAGTTACAGCAAGACCCGTCGTTTTCGGGAGATAGAGCTACCACCAACCATAATTTTGACATTGGCGTTCTCTATCGGTTGGATAAGTTCTTTTTTAGTTTGAATGCCTCCAACATCTTGGATAAAGACACCAATTTGTTTGATCCAATTAACGAACCAAGTGCTTTAAGAAATTATTACGCCTACACCGGTTATAGCTTTTCAAAAAACAACAACAGTAAAATCGAAATAGAACCTTCTGTTTTCTTTCAATGGTTCGAAAGTGATGGGCGATCTGTAACCGATTTAAATACCAAAGTTCGTTTTCACGATTTTGAAGATTACTACTATTTAGGATTAACATACCGTTTTTTAAATGATCAAATCGGAACCCCCCTATATGTCGCTCCGATTGCTGGCTTCAAGAAAAGTAATTTTTACTTCGGTTACTCATATCAAGTAATTACCAACGAAATCTTAGGCTATAGTTCGGGTACCCATGTCTTAACTGTTGGGATGGATTTATTTCAGGGTATCAGTAATTGCCGTTGTACGTATTAAAACCTCGAAATTTCAGTTAATTTTGCCTACTTTTTTATTGTAGAATGGGCAAAATCAAATTAAACAATATCCGTGTACATGCATGGCACGGATGTCTTAAAGAGGAAAGTATAATTGGCAGCGACTACCGTGTCGACCTTGAAATCGCTAGCAATCTGTCAATACCTTCCGAGACCGACCAACTTGCTGATACCGTTGACTACGTTCATTTGAACAATATCGTTAAAGAAGAAATGGAGATAAAGTCCAAACTATTGGAGCATGTTTCCAAACGTATTCTCGACCGCATTTTTGATGAAATTCCTTCCGTGGCTTTAGCAGAAGTTTCAGTTTCCAAAATCAATCCTCCCATCGGGGGGGATGTTGAAAGCGTAACAGTAGTGCTATCAGCCAAAAACGATTAACCGCTATTTTGGAAAGGATAATTTAGAGTACTACCTTTGCTGGCTGAATGGCATCGTGGCCGAGTGGCTAGGCACAGCTCTGCAAAAGCTTGTACAGCGGTTCGAATCCGCTCGATGCCTCAAAAAGCTCCCTTTTTTGGGGGCTTTTTTATTGCTTTATTTGATTCTCCATTCGCTGAATACCTCCTTCAACATCAAAGGGCACAAACCCTTTGGTAACCATGGCTACCCCACAAAACATTAAGATAATGGCCAAAACCTTTTTGAATAGAAGTATTCTGCTGTCAGTAAGTTTCTTTTTTAATTGCTTTGCCAAAATAATTTTGACAATATCAAGTGCTAGATAAGTTAGAATAACCGTTAAGAAAAAAGTGAACAATCGTTTTGGTTCATTATTGACCATTGGGCCTGCTACAAAAAGCACAATAAGCCAATATACCAAAACCCCAATATTGATGACATTCAATAAGAAACCTTTTACAGCCAGGGCGAGATAGGTTCCTTTCATTTTTTTGGGCCGTGCTTTTTTTGCTTCTTTTTTAGAGAAAAGTATCGCTCCGTACACAATTAATATAACGCCTCCGAACACATAAAGCCCCGGTTGGTTACTTAAGTTTTCCAGTAATTGAAAACTACTGAAGTAAGCAATAAGAATAAAGAAAATATCCGCTAAAATGACCCCGGCATCTACAGCCATGGCAGCCCGAAAACCTTTTGTAGCACTGGTTTCCAATAAAACAAAGAATACAGGGCCTATCATAAAGCTCAATAGAATTCCTAAAGGAATCGCCGACTGTATATCTTCAATCATAAACCTATTCTATTCGCTCTATTTTTCCTCCGAACACCGTTTTTTCATCCATCTTTTCAGGATTCCCATAAACTTTGACACTACCCCTGGCCTTAACGTCAGCCTTGACATACTTCGTGGCATATATCTCAGCATTTCCACCTGCATTCACTTTAACCGTGGTGAACTTACTCTTAAAATCCTTGCCCATATATGAACCGCCAGTATTGATAACAATGTCTTGGTTGTCGGTAAATCCGTTCAAAGTAATATCACCACCGGTGACTGATTTTACCAATAATTGTTCTGTTTGACACTTTAAATTTAACTCACCACTTTCTTGGGCCCTAACATCAAGAATAGCTTGAACGATTTCATCGTCTGAGTAAATACGAGCGTCTTCATTGACATCAATTATTTTAAGTTCATTGGTATAATATACTTTCACAAAGGTTCTATAGCCACTGAAAATTTTGTCGATTTGCATTCTGATTTTCAAGACACCCTTGTTGTTGACAATAGCTACCTTTGCCGTATTCTCGCCGGTAATTTCGACCTTGTTTTCATTGGATTTTATCAACTCAATAGAAATACCATCGAAACCTTTTATTTCAGTAAAAGGATCAAGTTCTCTAATTATCTTGTCATCTTGAGCAATAGTGGAAAGTGATAAACTAAATGCACACAAGAAAAAAAGTAATTTCTTCATTGTTTCAAATTTGATTGATTCCCAACAACATAACTCTCTAATCAATAAAATAGTATCACTCTTTTTTACCTATCAAAGTAAAGTCTAAATGTCTTTTGATTAAATCGGTATTCTTTACCATGACAATAACCTCGTCCCCTAGTTGATACACCTCTTTAAATCGTTCACCTATAATGGCGTATTCTCGTTCGTCAAAAACATAATAATCATCTTTAATATCTCGAATTCGTACCATTCCCTCACATTTGTTTTCAAGAATCTCAACATAAATACCCCATTCAGTAACCCCTGATATTACACCTACGAATTCTTTTTCAGAATGGTCTTGCATAAATTTAATCTGCATGTACTTTATTGAGTCTCGTTCAGCACTCGCCGCCAATAATTCCATATTTGAGGAATGTTTACATTTTTCCTCATAGACCACTTCGTTCGCGGTCTTTCCTCCATCCAAATAGTGTTGTAGCAAACGGTGAACCATTACATCAGGATATCTACGTATCGGTGATGTGAAATGGCTGTAATAATCAAAAGCCAAACCATAATGACCTATATTTTCTGTAGTATAAATTGCCTTACTCATACTGCGAATAGCTAGGGTATCGACTAGATTTTGTTCTTTTTTTCCTTTTACATCCTCCAATAAACGGTTCAAAGAATTATTAATGGTTTTACTGTCCCTTAAATCTACCTTATGACCAAAGCGTGATATAACACCATTCAGTGCAATTAATTTCTCTAAATCTGGCTCATCATGAATGCGATAAACGAATGTCTTTTTAGGCTTTTGTTTACCAATGAATTCCGCAACTTTTCTATTGGCCAATAACATGAACTCTTCTATCAGTTTATTGGCATCTTTTGATTCTTTAAAAAAGACACCTTCAGGATTGTTCTCTTTATCTAAATTGAACTTAACCTCAATTTTATCAAAGGAAATAGCTCCATAATCCATGCGTTTTTCACGCATAATTTTCGCCAATTCATCCAATTTAAGAATGGAATCCCTTATTTCGGAAGATACTTCATAAGCACTACCACGAATTGAAACTTCATTGGTAATCGAACTTTCTTTTGTTTCAATAATTTGTTGGGCTTCTTCATAGGCAAAACGCTCATCGGATAGAATAACGGTTCGACCAAACCATTGATTTAAAACGGTTGCTTTTTCATCCATTTCGAAAATGGCCGAAAACGTATATTTCTCTTCATGTGGCCGCAAGGAACAGGCATTGTTTGACAATACCTCAGGAAGCATGGGCACAACACGGTCAACCAAATAGACAGAAGTTGCGCGATTGAAGGCTTCTTCATCCAATATAGAATTTGGAACTACATAATGCGATACATCTGCAATATGTATTCCTACCTCATAATTACCATTATCGAGCTTTTTGAAAGACAGTGCATCATCAAAGTCTTTAGCATCTTTCGGGTCAATGGTGAATGTCAATACATCGCGCATATCGCGACGTTTTGAAATTTCCGATTCTTTTATTGAAGTGTCCAGGGTATTTGCAAACTGTTCTACTTCGTGAGGAAATTCATAGGGCAAACCATATTCGGCAAGAATGGAGTGAATTTCGGTATGATGCTCGCCAGGCATCCCTAAAATATCAGTAATCGTACCATATGGAGAATCGGTATCGTCTGGCCAATCACCCAATTCAACCAAAACTTTAGTACCGTCTTCAGCCTTTTTCGACCGGTCTAATGGAACAAAAATATCGGTATACATTTTGGGGTCTGTTGGCCTAACAAAAGCGAATTTTCTGTTCTTTTCAACAATGCCTACGTAAAGTTCTTTTTTTCGTTCAATTACCCTGGTTATCCTACCTTCGGGTCGTCTTCCTTTTCCAGTCCTTCTTCTTAGCTGTACTTCGACCGTATCACCGTGAAAAGCCTTGTTTAACTGGCTGTTCGGAACGAACACGTCATCATCCAATTCCTCAACCAGAATATAAGCATTTCCATTATTGGCCAAATCCACAACACCCGTGACAAGTAAATCTTCAGAAGGCTTTTTTTGGTACTTACCACGTCCAATCTCAACGATTCTATCTTTTGCTTTCAATTGACCAAGCCGCTTAATAAGGTCATTGCGTCCTTTCGTATCGACAATACCAAGTTTAGCCGCAATTTGTTTATAATTAAAAGATGCTTTAGGCTCAGCCTCTAGAATAGTAAAAATCCCTTTGGTTATTTCATTCTTACGTTGACTATTTGCCCTCTTTTTCTTCTTGGACATCCAGGAAATATGTTTTT
>CAYNUM010000130.1:0-6510 GCA_964400025.1 uncultured Croceivirga sp. | reverse complement strand
AGCCAACGAAGAGTTGGTTAAGAATGACTTTATCGAAGCAGAAGCCGATTATAGGAGGGCAATTTCCAAAAGTGGTGAAAACACTGCGGCCCCCTACAACTTAGGCAGGGCCTACTACAATAGGGAAAGTTATGCCGAAGCATTTGCTCGGTTTAAGGAAGCTGGAACAAAAACGGAAGAAAAGCCCACAAAACATAAGGCCTTTCATAATATGGGTAATGTTTTCATGCAAAATAAAGAGTACCAAAAAGCGGTTGAGGCCTATAAACAAGCTCTTCGCAGCAACCCAAAGGACGATGAGACACGATACAACCTTGCCCTGGCAAAGGAGATGTTGAAAAACGACCAGGACAACCAAAATAACGACCAAAACCAAGACGATAAGAATAAGGATCAGAATAAAGACAATAAAGAACAAAACCAGGATCAAAATAACGAGGGAGACCAGAACAAGGATAAGGAGGGAGACCAAAAAGACGACCAGAACAAAGATCAAGGAGACGAAGGAGACAAGGGTGACCAAAAACCTGAAGAGAATAAGGAGGGAGATGGTGAGGAAAAGGAAGAACAGAAAAAACAGCCCAATCAAGGCGAAGAACCTGAAAAGAAACCTCGACCAAGACCCAATCAATTGTCAAAACAGCAGATTCAAAACCTGTTAGAAGCCATGCAGAATGAAGAGAAAAAAGTGCAAGAAAAAATAGACGCCAAAAAGGTAAAGGGCAAAAAAATCAAAAACGAGAAAGACTGGTAGTGCAATACGGGCGAATAACATATTTCTTTTGGTTCTTATTCCTTCTTTTAGGTTCGACCGCCCTATTTGCCCAAGAAGATAAAGAGGTCACCTTTGAAATCAAGGTTAGCAAAGAAAAACTGGGTATCAATGAGCGGTTACGCGTTGAATTCACAATGAACAAAGATGGTGACAATTTTGACCCACCAACTTTTGACGGGTTCAGAGTAGTTATGGGGCCATCACAATCAATATCATCCTCTTGGATCAATGGCAAGCGCACTTTTTCAAAGTCTTACTCCTATATCTTAAAACCCACCGCACAAGGTAATTTTACCCTAGGGCAGGCAGCCATCGAGATTGATGGTGAAACCTACAAAACGGTTCCTAAAAAAGTGCTGATTACTGCTGCTGTGGACAATCCCAATGCTCCAAAGACTGCAGATGATGTTGCGGATGAAAGCCTTCATTTGGTAGCAGAGGTTTCAAAGGGCAATCCATACCTCAACGAGGCGGTGACAGTAGTTTACAAACTATTTATTAGTTCAGATATATCAGTGACCAATTTTAGACCTTTGGATAGCCCGAAATACAACAATTTTTGGAGCCAGGATATTCCGGTTACGAAATACAATACGGTGAATGAGACCTATCAAGGCAAACCCTATCGAAGCGTTATCTTAAAAAGGGTAGTACTATATCCACAGAAAGCCGGTAAGTTGGAAATTGAACCGCTTTCTTTGGAAATCTATGTGGACGTGCCGACCAACAGAAGGGATTTTTTCGGAAGCAGAATTTACACTCAGGCAAGCAAAACTGTTTCTGCGGGCAGAAGGTCATTGAACGTATTGGCATTGCCAGAAGCTGGCAAGCCCGAAGGGTTTAGTGGAGCTGTTGGGCAATTTGATTTTTCTGTGACGACAAGCAAAACGAGCTTAAACGCCTCAGAATCGTTGCAAGCCAAAGTAGAAGTAAGCGGCAAGGGTAACCTTAAACTTTTTCAACTTCCAGAACCTGAATTACCAAGTTCACTGGAAGTATATGAGCCAGAATTCGATGAAAAGGTAAGGACCAGCGTAGCTGGAATGCAAGGTAAGGTTGCTAACAGCTACACCATTGTTCCTTCTTTCAGGGGGCGTTACCCGATACCAAGTATTTCTTTCAGTTATTTTGACCCAAAAACAAAGTCGTACAAAACCCTCAATTCAGATGAAATTACGATTGACGTGATGGAAGGCCCAACTGATAATACTCAGATTTCGTCAACTCAACCTGGAAGGGAAAAAATTGCGGTTGCCACAGGTACCCAGTTTCATTTTATCAAAACCCAAAGTAATCTGGTCTCCATAGGTTCACAACGGTTTTTTGGCTCTAAGAAATTCTTTTGGATGTTATTTGGGCCACTGGTATTTATTCCTTTGGTTCTATTTATACGTAAGAAAAAACAGGAAAGTGATGCCGACGTGGTGGGCAACCGATTGAAAATGGCGAATCGCTTGGCAAGAAAGTACCTTTCAACAGCCAAAAAACAGTTAAATAATCCGGATGGGTTTTATGTTGCGTTAGAAAAAGCCCTTCACAACTATTTAAAGGCAAAACTCAAAATCGAAACTTCAGAATTCAGCAAAGACCGAATTATCGGTCTTCTTAGCGATAAAGAGGTAAGCGAATCGACCACTTCTGAATTCATTACGCTATTACAGAATTGTGAGATGGCACGGTACAGCCCCATTACCAAAACGCAGATGAACGAAGATTATCAAAAAGCAATTGATGTAATATCTAAAATGGACAAGCAGCTATGAAAATGACCCATTTACTATTCATTGCTTTTACGTTCTTGTCACTTGCTTCATATGCTCAAAGTGAAGTTCTTTTTCAGAAAGCCACAGAGGCCTATAATAATGGCGACTATCAAAAATCAATAAATTTCTATGAAGATATTTTAGAAAATGGCAAACACTCTTCCGAACTCTATTTTAACCTAGCCAATAGCTATTATAAACTGGATGCCATAGGCCCAAGTATTTATTACTACGAAAAAGCCTTATTACTCAATCCGAATGACCAAGAAATCAAAAACAACTTAGGATTTGCACAAAACATGCGCCTGGATGCCATTGAGGAAATACCTAAAACGGCAATGACCAGATTACACGATTCCATTGTATTGACCCTTACCCCCGATCAATGGGGGTATCTTGCAATTGCCATGATATTAATCTTCGTACTAGGCTTTATTATTTACTACATTTTATACCAAGCCACATCCAAAAGAATTGCCTTTATAGTGGCTAACACAGCACTTTTGATTTCTATTCTTGCGATATTTCTTGGCTACTTGGCCCATAGAGACCAAAACGCAAAAAACCCGGCCATAATTTACGAGCGAGAAGTTGTCGTGACTTCTGAACCCAACCAGCGTAGTGAAAAAGTTTTTGCCCTCCACGAAGGCACCAAAGTGAATGTCTTGGAATCCTTGGAAGACTGGAGCAAAATTAGAATTGCAGATGGGCAAATTGGGTGGATGCCTTCAGAAGGTCTTAAACGCTTAAAAGATTTTTAGCAGAATCAATAGTATTGCTGTTATGTTTGCCGGGTTGAGAGCGTTAAAGTCAAGCTTTACGTTAAGATTTCTTCTTATCTTCCTTGCCTGTATATGTAAAAAACCCTTTTCATTTAGGGTCTAAAAACAATCTATCCATGTTCAAGTATTTAAAAAATGATATCCCCGCCAGTATTGTGGTGTTCTTTGTTGCGATTCCCCTTTGCTTGGGAATTGCTTTGGCCAGTGGCGCACCCTTATTTTCGGGTTTAATAGCAGGAATCATTGGGGGTATTGTAGTAGGTATTATTAGTGGTTCTCAAATCGGTGTTAGTGGGCCTGCTGCTGGTCTCGCCGTTATTGTATTGACAGCTATCAACACCTTGGGGTACGAACCTTTCTTAGTTGCGGTTGTTTTGGGCGGAATCATCCAAATCGTTTTTGGAATACTCCGAGCAGGAATAATTGGTTACTACTTTCCGTCTTCCGTAATCAAAGGAATGTTGACGGGAATTGGGATTATTATCATTCTTAAGCAGATTCCTTTTTTCTTTGGTTTCGACAAAAATCCTGAAGGGGATTTCTCTTTCTTTCAAATCGACGGTGAAAATACTTTTACCGAAATCTTTAATACCATAAGCGGCATTATAAGTGGTAATTACCATAAAAGTGCGACTATAATTGCACTGATTGCAATGGGCATACTTGTTTTATGGAATAATGTACTATCAAAAAAAGGAAAGTTTTTCCAACTTGTTCAAGGCCCATTGGTTGCCGTTGCCGGAGGTATCATCTACTACTTAATTACCAAAGACTCACCCCTGAACCTGGAAAGTGAACATTTGGTGGCTGTACCTGTACCTGATAGTATTGAAGCTTTTAAAGGGCAATTTAACTTTCCAGATTTCAGCGCAATCAGCGATAGCAGAATATGGATAACGGGGTTTACCATAGCCCTAGTTGCGAGTTTGGAAACATTGCTATGCGTTGAAGCCACAGATAAACTTGACCCTCAGAAACGGGTTACACCAACGAACCGAGAATTATTGGCACAAGGCACAGGTAACATGATTTCTGGATTTATCGGCGGCCTACCCATAACTCAGGTTATCGTGAGGAGTTCAGCAAACATTCAGTCTGGAGGTAAAACAAAAGCTTCTGCCATCATTCATGGTTTCTTGCTTTTGATATCTGTGATACTTATTCCACGATTATTGAATATGATTCCCCTTTCAGTATTGGCTGCCATACTGTTCATTGTGGGCTACAAACTGGCAAAACCGTCTTTGTTCAAAACCATGTGGAATTTGGGTTGGAAACAATTTGTTCCATTTATCGTAACCATATTGGGCATCGTATTCATAGACTTACTTTGGGGAATTGCACTCGGTCTGGCCGTTGGTATCTTTGTCATCTTAATCAAAAGCTATCAAAATTCTCATTTCCTTCACATTGAAGAGAACCATGAAGGTAAAATTGATATAGTAAAAATGACCTTGGCCGAAGAAGTTACTTTTTTCAACAAAGGCGCCATTTTAAAAGAACTTGATGGTCTTCCTGAAGGAGCCAACCTGGAACTTGATGTTCGAAAGACGCGCTATCTCGATAATGATATTATTGAGATACTGGAGGATTTTTCTACCAAAGCCAGAAATCGAAACATCAACGTAAAACTGATTTCCGAGAGAGGTATTGTTGAAAATCCTGATAGTTATATCGCATTCTTTCGAACAAAGAAGCCCATCTCCGCTTAAATCATTATGGGTTGAATCGTCGTAGGTTGTAATTGACTGTAATTTCAGATGACAAATCGTTAAATTTGTCTCCTTAAAATGCCCTTTCCAATGATTGATACGCTTAAAGAACATTTGCAGGAGGTAGAAAAGTTTACTTCCAACTCTTCAGATGAGATAGAAGCTTTCCGAATTAAGTATTTGGGGAAAAAAGGGCTTTTGAACCAATTCTTTGCCGAGTTTAAAAATGTACCTAATGGTCAGAAAAAAGAATTTGGCCAGGTCATCAACCAGCTAAAGAATTCAGCGAATGAAAAGGTAAACACCTTAAAAGAATCCCTTGAGACGCAAACGGAAACTCAAGGAAAGTTTGGAGATTTAACCCGGCCAGGTGACCCTATTACCGTTGGCGCCAGACACCCAATTTCGATTGTGAAAAACGAAATCATCGATATTTTTTCACGTATTGGTTTCAACGTGTCTGAAGGTCCGGAGATTGAAGATGACTGGCATAATTTTACCGCTTTAAATCTTCCTGAATATCACCCTGCTCGAGACATGCAGGATACTTTCTTTATTCAGACCAATCCAGATATATTGTTGCGTACGCATACTTCATCGGTACAAGTACGATATATGGAAGAGAACAAGCCTCCTATTCGTACCATCTCCCCCGGAAGGGTGTATCGAAACGAGGCAATTTCAGCGCGATCTCACTGCTTTTTTCACCAAGTCGAAGGGCTTTATGTGGACAAAGACGTATCGTTCGCTGATCTAAAACAAACACTACAGTACTTTACTACTGAAATGTTTGGTAAATCGAAGATTCGTTTACGCCCTTCATACTTCCCTTTTACCGAACCAAGTGCAGAAGTTGATGTGTACTGGGGCTTGGAGACGGAGACAGACTACAAAATGACCAAGGGTACCGGTTGGCTTGAAATCATGGGCTGTGGCATGGTCGACCCCAACGTACTAAAAAATTGCGGAATTGACCCTGATGTCTATTCAGGATTTGCTTTTGGTATGGGTATTGATCGTATTGCCTTATTGCAATATCAAATTTCTGATATTCGCTTATTAAGCGAGAACGACGTGCGCTTTTTAGAGCAGTTTAAGTCCGCGCTTTGAGCAATTTCAAGTTCTGTTTAGCTTTATAGACTTTTCGGTCTGAGCGGTTTTTTTTTAAGTATCTTCATTTTAACCCCCTGATTTTTATGGTTTTGACATAGGAATTTTAGCCGTATGCCAATAACTTGGGGTATCGCTAATTCTAAAATTTCCAACTCATGAATCCAACCAATATCAACCGTCGAAACTGGCTAAAAACATCGGCATTGACAGCCGGGGGACTAATGGCCGCTCCTTATCTGGGCTTTTCGAAAAGCACAAACCTACCTTTACAATTGGATGCCGAAGGCAATGCCGTCTATAGCCCATTCTTCAAGGAATATCTACCTGACGATTTAAGGGAGTTTCCTGTTTTGGAAGCAAAATTG
>CAYNUM010000129.1:0-6621 GCA_964400025.1 uncultured Croceivirga sp. | reverse complement strand
GTGTTACAGAAAAGGCCCTTAAGGGAGGTCTAAAGCTAGCAGCTAAGCAACAAGATTTGGTCTTCGACATCTTGAATGAGGTGAAAAAAGATCTTAAAACTGGAAGAGAGAAATTCAGTAAGCTGGTAGCATAAACATATAGTTTAGTTTTTTAGGTTAGTTTAACGAAGCCAGCTTTTCTCGCTAGAGATTAGCTGGTTTTTTTATATGCAAGCATAGTAAAAGGTAAAATCCCTATTTTAGCAATAAGGCAATTTTAGCCCTCTTTTTGAGGATTTTTCGCAAAAATTGTCGGAGCACAAGTTTCAAATTGGCGACTACAAAAAAAATAGCTGAAGAAGATCTTATAGATTTCTACATGGATGCCGTGGTAAAAGAGCAAGGCAAACCATCTCGCATCGATAGTTTTGCCATGGCCTATGATTTCGATGCAGAATTTTTCCATGACCATTTTCAAAGCTTTCAGGAACTTGATAGGGAAATATTCAAAAAACTCATCGACATCTCTATTGCGACCTTAATCGAGAGTCCTGATTTTTCTTCTTTTGACAAGAAAGACAAACTACTGAGCCTCTACTATACCCTCTTTGAAAACTTTACCCTTAACAGGGAATTCATACAATTGACCATAAAAGATTATGGACTAAGCCTAGATACAATTACATTGTTCAATGACCTTAGGGTAAGCTTTATGGGCTTTGTCGATTCACTTGACATAGAGACCTTGAGTTTGAATGAAACGATGGAGTCGATTCAAAAGAAATCGATTAAAGAAGGGTTTTGGGTACAGTTTTTATTGACGGTCAAATTTTGGTTGTCAGATGACTCACCCCAATGCGAGAAGACCGACATTTTTATTGAAAAGTCCGTCAATACGGGTTTGGAGCTCCTGAATACCAAATCATTATACAACATTATTGATCTAGGTAAATTTCTATATACCGAAAAAGTAAAGTCGAAAGACACGCTATGAAAACATCGAAAAGTATTCCACTATCTAAATTGCACCGCACTTCAAAATTGGTGAAGACTGGGGCTAAGGTCGGTGTCAACTATTTGAAGTACTACGGTGATAAAATGGTCAATTCTGAAGAAGCGGCCAAAGAGCGATTGGATGAAAACAACGCCAACGACATCTATGATAGCCTGAAGACGCTAAAGGGAAGTGCACTGAAAATGGCGCAGATGATGAGCATGGAAAAAAATATCATGCCCAAGGCTTATGTAGAGAAATTCTCGCTTTCACAATTTTCGGTGCCGCCACTTTCTGCACCTTTGGTGCTGAAAACATTCAAGAAATCATTTGGTAAGTTTCCCTATCAACTGTTTGACAAGTTCAACAACGAAGCCATCAATGCGGCCAGCATTGGGCAGGTACACCAGGCTGAAAAAGACGGCAAAACTTTAGCGGTCAAAATTCAATACCCAGGGGTGGCACATAGTATAAAATCTGACTTGGCGATAGTGAAGCCCGTTGCTATGAAAATGTTCAACATCAAGGGAGAACATTCAGAACAATACTTTAAAGAAGTAGAAGATAAATTGACTGAAGAGACCAACTACATTCTTGAATTGGCGCAAAGTCAAGAAGTAACGCAATCGTGCAGTCACATTCCCAATCTAAAGTTCCCAAACTACTACCCAGAGTATTCATCCACAGAAATCATTACGATGGATTGGATGAATGGCATGCACTTATCTGAGTTTATTAAATCGAACACCGATAAGGCAGCCGCTAGTTTGGTCGGGCAAACCTTGTGGGATTTTTATATGTACCAACTACATGAGTTACGTAAAGTACACGCTGACCCGCATCCAGGTAACTTTTTGGTTTCTGAACAAAATGAGGTGATTGCCCTTGATTTTGGGTGTATGAAAGAAATTCCAGAAGAATTTTACACGCCCTACTTCGAGTTGTTCAAAGGTGAGGTCATCAATAATGAGAAAAGCTTTCAAAAAAACCTCAGGGCCCTTGAGGTCTTAAAAGATGAGGATACTGATGATGAAGTAGCGTTTTTTACAAAAATGTTCTACGAAGTACTGGAATGCTTCACTTTACCCTTTCAAAAGGAAACTTTCGATTTTTCAGACCAATCCTTGTTTGAAAAAATATCAGCGCTGGGCGAGCATTATATGAAAACATCAAACGTCAGAAAAATGAACGGTAATAGGGGTTCGAGGCATATCATCTACCTCAACCGTACCTTTTTCGGATTATTCAGTTTAATGTTCGAACTAAAGGCTGAGAATATAAAAATCAACAACTACACCAACTTACGACCAAAAAAGCATAAGACGGTAGCATAAAACCCAAGGACCAATGGCATCAAAAATTGACTTTAAGGACATAGCACAAGAAGTATTGGATGGTAAATTCAAGCAAATTTCAGGTTATGACGCAGCCTTCCTATACGCTGAGTCGCCCACAAGTCCGATGCATATCGCTTCATTGGTCATTGTAGAAGGTTCTTTGAATTTTAAGGATTTCAAGAACATCGTGGCCTCCAAATTGCACCTGATGCCAAAATTCAGGCAGCGCCTGTTGCATGTGCCCATGGATTTGGATTACCCGTATTGGGTCGATGATCCCAATTTTGAGTTGGACCTTCACCTCAATAGAATTCGATTGGCCGAACCCACAAACTGGGAAGCCTTACGCCGTACTACCTCTCGTCTTTTTAGTGCTCCTTTGGATTTGAGACGGCCATTATGGTCCATACATTTTATTGAAGGCATTGATGAAATACCGCAGTTGCCAAAAGGTTCGGTTGCTATCGTCAGTAAAGTGCACCACGTAATGATTGATGGTAGTTCTGGAGTAGGACTCATGGGGGTTCTATTCAATCAAGATGATAAGGTAACACCCATTGACAAGTCAAAAATCAAAAAATTCGAACCAGATCCACTGCCTGATAACATCAGTCTACTCTTAAAAAGCGGATATGGCTTTTTGAAAAACCCATTTAAAATTCCGAAGACCATTGCAGAAACTGCCATGGCCTTTATGAAGACAAGGGCCTCAAAAACCCTAAGCATACAGAAGGAATTTACTACTGCACGTTATCCTGTACCCATAACTATTTTTAATGGTAATGTCTCTCCAAAGAGAACTTGGGGTACCGCTATCCTTTCTTTTGATCGGGTGAACGCCTTACGAAAAGTAATGGGCGTGAGCATAAATGATCTTATTCTGGCCGTTTGTGCCGGTGCGATACGTCGTTACCTTAAGGAAAAAGAAAAATTGCCCTTACAACCTTTGGTCGCCAACGTACCCATTTCGATTCGAAATGAAGAAGATACCTCAGATGGCAACAAAATTGCCAATATGATGGTCCAATTGGCTACCCATATTGAAGACCCATTGGAACGTTTGGAATATATACAAGAACAGACCATGTTGGGCAAGTCAAGACATAAGACCAGAGGGGCCAAGACCTTGTCAAAAATGGCCGATGCCGTTCCGTTCGGGCTGGCCAATTTGGCCGCCGGTCTGTATAGCAAATACAATATTAAAGACTTGCACCGACCACCGTTTAACGTGACCATCACCAATGTACCTGGCCCATCAAAAGTACTCTACCTAAATGGCCATAAAGTGGTTTCCATTTTTGGGTTGACCCCCGTTGTTGATGGCTTTGGTTTGATAATCGCCGCTTTCAGTTATAACGGTAAAATTAGTATCACCACCACATCGGATAAAAGAACAATGCCCGATTGCTATGTGTTCTCAAGATATATTCGCGAATCGGCGAATGAACTTGAAGAATTGATTCTCGACTATCAAAAGGGCAAAACATCAAAGGCCAAGGCGACCAAACCAAAAAGTGAAAGCACGGTCTTTTTCAATGCACTGAAACGCTATTTAAATAAAGAGAAGGCAGTTGCCAAAAAATATAAAGGGTTGTACCATATTAGTGTTGACATGGGCGACAGTAGTGAATGTTGGGAAATTGACCTGACCAAAGAAAAACCTTCCGTTAAGAAGACCACAAATCTTGACCCCAAAACTATACTGGAAATCGAAGATGAGAACCTCTTCGCGCTATACAAGAAAAAGCTGTTGTTCGATGAACTTAAAATTCAGCAGCGCCTAAAACTCGCCGGAACAGTCGCCAATAAACGCAAATTGACCGGTCTCATCAAAGCGTTCTTAAGTAGATAAAATGCATTACAAAACGAATACATTCACCGCAGATGACGGGGAGGTTATTTGCTATTATAAATGGCAAGCCGACCTAGCGGTCAAACACCGAGGCATTATTCAAATAGCTCATGGCGTAGGCGAACATGCGGGTCGCTATGATACCATAGCACATCGTTTTCAAAAAGAAGGCTTTACGGTTTATGCCAATGACCACCGAGCACATGGAAAAACGGCCGAAATAAAACGACTGTACGGATACTATGATGGCAAGGACTATTTTGTCGATGCGGTTGAAGACATGCACTCACTTACCAAATTGATGCGTTCCGAAAATCCGGGTTCAAAGTTTATTTTGTTTGGACATAGTATGGGGTCATTGCTCAGCAGAAAGTATGTTTTGGAATATGGTGAGGGCATCGATGCCCTGATCTTATCCGGTACCGGAAGTTTTATCAAAGGACTCGGACATTTCGGATTGGCAAGCACTAAAGTCGTGAGTGCCTTCAGAGGTCGAGAACGTAGTAATGAAACCTTACGCGCTTTCTTCTTTGATGAATTCAATAAAAAATTCAAGCCCAATAGAACCAAGTTGGATTGGATTAGTAGTGACGAAGCTGCTGTAGATGCCTTCGAATCTGACCCCTATCGTATTGAAAATTTCTCAATTGGAGTCTTCGCAGATATTATTTCCAATTCAAGGGTATTAAATAAGGCCAAAGCATTTGCAGACACACCCGATGAGTTGCCCATCTTGATTTTTTCAGGAGATGAAGATCCCGTTGGCGAAATGGGCAAGGGCGTGACCCGAGTGGCAAATGGTTATAAGAACAATGGAAATTCAGCATTGACTTTTCACCTCTATGAAGGCGGTCGGCATGAGATGCTGAATGAAACAAACAGCCAAGAAGTAGAAGAAGACATTATGACTTGGCTCAATTCGCAAATTCCCTAAACCCCATGAAAGATAAAATACATTTATACGAGGCCTTCATTAAACTGACGGCCCTACTAAGCTCCCTCAACGGTCTTTCAAAAAGGGAAACCAAAAAGGTATTGACCGAGAATTTTAGCATCCATCCCGATTACGATGAATTGTCGCCTATTATAAAAGATGTGGGATTGGACGACACCCACATCTACTTCACTTTAGAAGAGTGTATTCGAATCTGTGACGAGTTGGGGCCAAGCCGTGAGTATTATACCCTGATAACACTTCTTCAGAACATTGTGGGTGACCTAGAATCTAAAGAAGATGCCGATGGTCACGAACTCTCCGAAGATATTTTGACCAAGTTCAAACATGAAATCCAGTTGATCAATCAAAAGATTCCGCCACCTCCCCTGTTCAATATGCTGTTGGAAAGTAGATCCGTAGTTGAATGGACATCGATTTATGCGATGTACCCTTTTATTCCTAAGCGTATCAAAGGCGAAGGAAAGCCGGTTCTTTTGATACCACCGTATTTAGGAGATGATTTTTCGACCTCTTTTGTACGAAGGTATCTGACATCACTGGGCTTCAAAACCTATAAGTGGGAACAAGGGGTGAATTTGGTAAAGTCACATTATATCCCCAGACTCGAAGAAAAATTGGATGATATCTATCGCGAGCATGGTGAAAAAGTGAGCATCGTCGGTTGGAGTGGCGGTGGCATTTTTGCGAAAATCATTGCCAATCGCCATCCGAATCAAGTAGAACAAATACTGACCATTGGGTCACCGGTTTGGGGCGTCATGGAAATGAAGACTCCCGTAGCTGGAATTTTGGAGTTTTTTAGGGGGAAATCCCTCAAGGAACGGAACAAAAGGTTCATTGAAGAACTGGAACCCATACCCAATGTTCCTATAACTTGTATCTACACCAAAACCGATGGACTCCTGCCTTGGAAGCATTGTATGGAAGCGGAGACCTATCGAGATGATATCAGGAATGTTGAGGTCTACGGCAGTCATTCAGGCCTTGGGGCAAATGTAAGTGTATTGTTGATAACGGCCAATGCCCTTAGCGCTAACATCAATGGAAAAACCCTTGGTGAAACCACGCCCAATATTGAACGTGTGCTTTACCCTTTTTACTGGAACAAGAAAAAAAGAAGTTTGTTTTTCTTAAATTAGGAATCTGACCTATAAGGTACAATGCAAGAAATCATCAACCATCCAAAATTTCAAGAAACCTTACAACAGGTCGCCAAGGAACATAAACTTGACCTCGAGACTGTAAAAAAGGATGCCGCAGCATACATTAAAGAACTATATGCCGAGCAACATCCGGTTTCGAAGATGATTTCTGTGAAAGGATTTGATTATATCCTTTCAAGAGCATACAGTGACAAAATCGATGTCAATCCCCATGGGATCAAAAAGTTGATGAAGTTAATGCGAAGGAACTCCGTCGCTTTCATCATGACCCATAAGACCTATCTGGATACCCTTGTATTGCTATCAACACTAGCGCGTTATGGTATGCCCGTTCCCTA
>CAYNUM010000128.1:1081-6622 GCA_964400025.1 uncultured Croceivirga sp. | reverse complement strand
TACCACGAAGGCTGACCTCGTCGATACGACCAAACATCCTATACCCCCGCCAGGACCTCCATCAACATTAAGCGCCAATAGAGGACTTTGGTTTGGAAACCGACATTTTAGTAAAACCAACGAATTGTTGAACAAAATGGGGAAAGCAGCCATCGAATGGTAAGTTAGTCCAGAATAGATTGTTAAAATATAAAGAAAAATACTACGTTTGTGTAGTGTAATACTGGAATTCTTGTTGGGTGGGCAAACTTAAATCAGTTTTATTGGTTGACGATGATGATACGACAAACTTCTTGAACAAGTTTTTTATTAAGCAAGTCGACCCCTCTCTAGAAATCAATATCGCCGCGAACGGAAAGGAAGCAATAGATTTTTTACTGCTGAATGGAAAGGACGATTTGATGCCCTGTCTCTTAATTTTAGATACCAATATGCCCGTTATGAACGGCTGGGAGTTTCTGAAAGCCTTTGATGAAAAGTTTGATGAACAAATCAAGAAAAATGTGGTCATCGTTATGTTGACCTCCCTTGATATTGAGCACAGCGTCAATAAAGCCATGGCCGACCCTAATGTCTCCGATACTGCTCAAAAACCCCTTTCTGACCTTAAATTTAAGGCATTAATCAATAAGCACTTCTAATTCTTTTCCCACAAAAATCCTGAAGTCTTTTTCATAGTTCCCAAGAGTTCAAGCGCATCAAGCTTGGTTATCACCTCACTCAATGTTTCTAGCGATAATTGTTCTTGTGACCAACGGGTCAAAGAGAGCCACTCTTGAATATCTGCCAACTCTTGGTTGTAACGATTGGCAAAAGTTCGGTCGATACTAGGAATGTTCTTGAACTCTAGGGTGTAATTGTTTATGATTTCCAAAATATGTTTTACCAAGCTCTCATTTTTTAATAGAAACTCGTGATTTCCAGCAATCACAAAACAGGGCCATGGGGTAGGGCAATCAGTGATAAATTTAAAAGTGCCATTATCAACAAGAGGTTTTGTTGTAAAGTGTTCCCACATAAAATAATCAGCGTTCCCGGCATTTATAGCTTCAATTGCACCATTCAAGTTGTTAACTACTTCAAATTGAAGTTGATCCGTCTCCCAACTTTGATTCTGGGCATTGACGAAGGCCATTAAATGACTTCCACTTCCAAAGCGGCTTATGGCCGCTTTTTTATGCTGTAAATCTTCAAGTTTGGAAAAAGTGCTCTTTCCATCCACATGAATGCCCCATAACAGCGGAGATTGAATGAAGGTTTGGACAATACGACTAGGATTTCCGTCAGAGATACTTTTAACAATACCTTCAGTTAAGATAATGGCCAAATCAGTTTCACCACTTTCTAGCAGTTTGGCCATCTTTCCGGTTCCCTCAGGAATATCGCGCCAAATCAATTCCATTCCTCTTTCTTCAAAGGCGCTCTCTTCAATGGCAAAATGCCACGGAAGGTTAAAGTGCTCAGGTACTCCGCATATGGTAATTTTTTTCATATCGTTTTTCAGCATTTTTTTAATCGCAACTGTTTAGGTAGGATGACCACTTCACTTATTCAAAGTAAGCAATTTCAAGCTGAGAGCAATCAAGGAATCAACCGTTTGTTTTGGGTTTTTAGAAAAAGTTCCTCTTGGGCGATTGGCCAAAATGGCATTTAGTGAGATTGCCCGATGCCCCAACAACTTCGAAAGTCCATAAATGGCAGCAGTTTCCATTTCAAGATTAGTGATGGATGCATTTTGAAATTGAAACGAAGCTAATTTTTCATGAAAGTCCTGCAACTTGGGTGCCAATCGCAATTGACGGCCTTGCGGCCCATAAAACCCGACGTTCGTGACGGTCATTCCCAATCGTATACGATTTGAATGCATTACTTCTTTCAGTTCTTCATCGCATTTCAAACAGTAGGGCCTAATTCCAAGTCCAGACCAATTAAGATATTCATTTAACCGTTTGGTCATGGCGACATTTTCAACAATTTCTTTATCGTAAAAATGTAGGATACCATCAAGGCCAATGGCGTGTTCTGAAAGAATAAAAGAATCTACTGGTATATCATGTTGTATTGCTCCCGAAGTCCCAATACGCACTAAATTTAATTTGGTTAGTGTTGACTTTGCTTCACGTGTCATTAAATTGATATTGACCAAGGCATCAAGTTCGTTCAGGACAATGTCAATATTGCCGGCCCCGATTCCTGTAGATAAGACCGTCAGTCGTTTTCCGTTAAGATAGCCGGTATGTGTAAGGAATTCCCTTTTTTGTTTGATGAGCTCCATGGAATCAAAATACTTGGATACTTCAACTACACGGTCGGGGTCCCCTACAAAAATAATGGTGTGGGCAATATCTTCAGGTAGCAGATTGAGATGATAAACACTGCCGTCGGCGTTTAAAATCAATTCAGATTCGCCGAAAGGCATATCCTTTTAAAGCTTTAAGATTTTATGATTCTCAGTGTTGTAAAGAAACCCATACTTAAGGGCGCCGCCCAAGTAGAATTCTTCTTTGCGCATCTCAGAATAGAAATTGTGGTTTTTCGCCAAAACTGCTTTTCCTTTGGCCGATAAACGAACTGGATTTAAGGATGAGAACAACGGCTTGAGATTATGGATAAGCCGATCGTATTGTGTGTCCCCAAAACCATAAAATCCCTGATTACGAAGAATCTGGCCAAGGAACTCCCTTTTCGACTTTGGTTTATGCTCAGAAGCCAATTGCAAAACGGTATTTTCAGGAGTATTCAAACCGTTTTTGATACTTGGGAAACGTTGCAAGTGCGCTTTGATGGCATCTGAAAGGTAATCGAATTGATAGTTTTCAAAATCCATTAAGTTTTCAAGTCGCATGGGGTTGTCGCTGCAATACAGTTGCCAAACATAATCGGCGTATTCGATGTCATCTTGCGTAAGAATAGTTCTGTTCTCGTAAAGCTCTAGAACCTTTTCGTCGGAAAGCTCGTTTAGGCCATATAGCTTTTCGCTATCATCTTCCTTACCACTGCAAACTAAGGAGATTTCAGCGTGTCTTCTATAAGTTTTCAACCAGCTCAACACGGCCAACATATTTATCTGGCAGAACAGGTCATATTCAAACCAAAGAACTATTTTGTCTTGCTGCTTGTGGTTACAAAGCGAACGGTATTCTTTAAGTGTTTTTTCAACGAACCAAGATTTGCTGACTCGGTAATTTTTGTTCAGGAATTCGAACCTAGTTTTCCAAAAGGATTCGCTACCTACGCTGCTCAGTGTTTTTCCTTCACAGAGCATTTCTCGCCAGGTAATGATATCGCCTTTTAGGGGGAGCGTTTTTAACCTTTCAGTGAAGCTATCCCCGTTGGTAATATGCAACAGTGATTTCATTCTCAAGTTTGTTTCGTTGGTTATTGTTGCTAAAAGTAAGATTTACCCTAAGAAAACAAAAATTATTTTGTCAAATCGCATACGGTTTGACGATAATTTTAAGAGTTCATCGAAAAAAATTGTAAATAATTAACGTAAAATGATTATCCGCCAACTCTTTTTACGGAAAATCCATTGTCCTTCAAGAAATCCATGATCTTTTCCCTGTAATCGCCCTGTATGATGATAACTTCATTCTTGAAACTTCCCCCAACTCCCAATAGCGATTGCAAGGCTTTGGTTAATTTTTTGAAATCTGAGTTGGCCCCATTATATCCTTCAAGCAAGGTCACTGGTTTGCCCTTGCGCTTTTCATATTTGCAGATTATGGGGTCGTCCTGCAGACAAAATTCAGATGATTTCGTGGTTTCCTCTGAAGTCTCCTCCCGAACATGATCAGGAAATAGATTTTTAAGTTGATCTTGTAAATCCATAATCACTTCTTTACCAGCCCCAATTCGATTAAGCGTTCATTTAAGTACTCACCAGCGGTAGTATCTTCAAATTGTTTAGGATTGGATGCATCAACGCAGTTGGCTAAGCAATTCAACGGCATTTCACTTATGGGGTGCATAAAGAATGGTATGGAATAGCGCGATGTACCCCAAAGTTCTTTTGGGGGATTAACCACTTGATGAATGGTAGACTTCAATTTATTGTTGGTCAAGCGTGAAAGCATGTCACCAACATTGATCATCAATTGATCAGGTTGCGCAATGGCATCTACCCATTCTCCTTCGCGGTTTTGAACCTGAAGTCCTTTACCATGGGCACCCATTAACAACGTAATTAGATTGATATCACCGTGGGCCGCAGCACGAACCGCATTTTTAGGTTCCTCAGTGATGGGTGGGTAGTGAATAGGCCGTAAAATTGAGTTTCCGTTTTTGATGAAGTCATCAAAATACGTTTCTTGCAAACCTAGGTGCAAAGCCAATGCCCTTAAAACATACTGAGCGGTCTTTTCTAGCATTTGATACGTTTCCTTGCCGACTATATTGAACTCAGGGAGCTCATTAACTACTACATTATCGGGATATTCTTCCTCTAATTTCGGGTTGTTCTCTACGTATTGCCCAAAATGCCAGAACTCCTTTAAATCACCCTCTTTTTTTCCTTTGGCATGTTCTTTACCGAAAGAAGTATATCCCCGCTGACCACCAATCCCTTCGATTTCATAAGTGTCCTTGACATCTTGGGGCAAGGCAAAAAATCGCTTGATCTCTTTGTACAGCTGCTCTACTAACTCATCAGAGAGAAAATGTCCGCAAAGGGCGACAAAACCGATATCTTCAAACGCAGCTCCGATTTCCTTAACAAACTTTTCTTTTTCTGCGGGATTTTCGGATAAAAACTCCCTTAAATCAACACTTGGTATAGCACTCATGTCCAATAGTTTTAGCGTTATTCAAAAATAGTCAATCTTGGTCTTTTTACTACATTTGAAATATACAACAACTGGCTATGCGATACCACATTGGGGGAATGGAATCAGATATTCTCCTCAAACTATATGAGCAAATGCTCAAACCACGAATGATAGAAGAAAAAATGCTGATTCTTCTTCGTCAAGGTAAAATTTCAAAGTGGTTCAGTGGTATAGGTCAAGAAGCTATTAGTGTTGGTGTTACTGCTGCCTTAAAGGATACTGAATACATTTTACCAATGCATAGAAACCTTGGGGTGTTCACTACTAGAAAGGTACCCCTTCACCGGCTTTTTGCACAGTGGCAAGGAAAAGCCAGTGGTTTTACTAATGGCCGGGACAGAAGTTTTCATTTTGGAAGTCAAGAACATAAAATAGTTGGAATGATTTCCCATCTAGGTCCGCAACTCGGAGTGGCGGATGGAATTGCATTGGCAGACAGAATTCGTAAAAAGAAAAAAGTTACAGCGGTCTTTACGGGGGAGGGCGCCACTAGCGAAGGCGATTTTCATGAGGCCCTCAATGTAGCTTCAGTGTGGAATCTTCCCGTACTTTTCTGCATAGAGAATAATGGTTATGGACTATCAACGCCCACCAACGAGCAGTATAATTGCGAAAACCTGGTAGATCGCGCCAAAGGATACGGCATTGAGGGGCGTATCATCGACGGGAACAATATTCTTGAGGTGTATTCCAAGGTCAACCAACTTTGCAAGGC
>CAYNUM010000128.1:0-1070 GCA_964400025.1 uncultured Croceivirga sp. | reverse complement strand
TAGACCAGTACTTTTGGAGTTTAAGACGTTTAGGATGCGTGGCCATGAAGAGGCTAGTGGCACCAAATACGTTCCAGAAAAGTTAATGAAGCAATGGGCGAAAAAGGATCCTATTGCGAACTACGAAAACTTCCTTCTTGAAAAGGGGCTTCTGATTGACAAGGAGATTGCAGAAATTAAAGCAAGAATTGCCGATGAAATTAATAAGGGATTAGACGTCGCATTTAAAGAAGAACCTGTAGAATTTATCAAAATAAAAGAATTAGATAGTCTATTTCAAAAGACTTTAAATCAAGATATTAAACCTCAAATTTCAGAACAAAAAAATATTCGGTTTGTAGACGCCGTTTCTGAAGGATTACGTCAATCCATGGAGAAACATCAGGAATTGGTCATCATGGGGCAGGACATTGCTGAATATGGAGGAGTATTCAAAATCACCGAAGGATTTCTTAAGGCATTTGGTCGAAATAGGGTGCGAAACACACCAATTTGTGAATCGGCCATTGTTTCAGCTGCCATGGGTTTATCAATCAACGGCATGAAGGCGGTGGTAGAAATGCAGTTTGCTGATTTTGTAAGCTCGGGGTTCAATCCCATTGTAAACTATCTAGCAAAAGTAAATTATCGATGGGGGCAATCAGCTGATGTGGTGATACGCATGCCTTGTGGCGGGGGCGTGGGAGCTGGTCCATTTCATTCTCAAACAAACGAGGCTTGGTTTACAAAAACCCCGGGATTAAAAGTAGTATACCCTGCCTTTCCTGAAGATGCCAAAGGTCTATTGGCAGCAAGCATTAATGACCCTAATCCCGTATTATTCTTTGAACATAAAGGATTGTACCGCAGTGTCTATGGTGACGTTCCTACTGATTATTATTCGCAACCGCTAGGGAAGGCCAATTTGTTGCGACAAGGTGAAGATATTACTATTGTTTCTTACGGTTCGGGAGTGCACTGGGTACTGAATACCTTGGAGAAACATCCTGAAATATCTGCAGACATAATCGATTTAAGAACGTTGATGCCTTTGGATATGGAAACCATTTACCAATCCGTAAAAAAGACAG
>CAYNUM010000127.1:0-6681 GCA_964400025.1 uncultured Croceivirga sp. | reverse complement strand
GCTGTGGTTCCTAAAGCCACTAAATAATCAACCCCGCCTGCAATATTATATTCTACAAGGTTTTGCAGCGCTTTGGTGTCGATGGTTAAATCTGACTTAAATGGAGTTACCAATGCTACTCCCGTACCCAAAAACCGATCCATACTATATTTCTTTTAAAATCCTTAAATACTTTTCCAATTCAGACTTGAACGTATTAATATCGCCCAGTTTACAATTAAAGATTAAATCGTTCATTCCAATATCGGCACCACTCAGTCCTATACGAATGCGTGCCTTTGTTTTTATTGACATCAATTTCAATACCAAACGATCATCAGTAAAATAATTAATCAAAACATCATGCGAGCGGCCCGAAAATTCTGCAAAATCACCATTTTCTATGGAGCCGTTCCATCCTAAATCCTTGTCGGTACAAAAAGGAACTGAGAACATCCCATGTTTATCCTGCCCTCTTTTGTACCCCATGATGTGAATGGCGTTGGGTGGTAAATTCAGTTGCTTTCGAATGGATTGAAATGCCTCTACATTATTGAACTTATCCATATCGACCAGGCATGCAATACTCGAAACACCTTTCTTATCAGTACTAGGTTTTTCTCTCTTTAGCTCATCTTCCAAAAACTTGTGGGCCGACTTTGCTTTAAACCTATCTTGTATTGCTCGAAATACCATACCTACTGTGCATTTTTACAAATGTAGGTATTCCCAAATTTCGAATCGAAGGTAGCGTGAACTTGAGATTTAAAAAACCAACATTTTGTTTTATATGTAACAGTCACCTCCGATTATCCATTTTTACTGACCTACCATACAAATTCTTAAGACAGAAAAGCTCGAAATAAATATCTTCAAGAAAAATCAAGGCACATGCACAAATCAAATTTAAAGAGGGAGACTAGATATGGGCTTCCAAATGCTGACCTCATCCTGTACAACAGACATTATGTTTTGGGTTACTCCTATTACTTTAGGCAAGCGAAATGGGCATTAGAAATTGTTGACCCTGATAAAACTGATGTTGAGCGTGTAGACAATTTTAGACCAGACTACCGGATACCCGAACGATTTCGGGCAGATTTGGAGGTTTACGAGGGAACGGGATTTGACCGTGGTCATTTAGTGTCCAGTGCCAATCAAATTGAAACCCAAATTCAAAACAGTGAAACCTTCTTGTTGTCAAACATGGCACCACAAGCGCCAGGCTTCAACCGAAATCTTTGGCGACAACTAGAGGAGGCCGTTCGAACACTGAACGCCAACGAAAAGATATTGGAAACCTATGTTATTTCTGGACCATTATTTTATTTCGACACCGAAGTTAAGATGTTAGGAGACACCGAAAATGATAAAATCGTTACCCTACCGATTCCTCATGCTTTCTTTAAATCTGTACTGACGGAAAACAATAGAGGTTCCATTCATATGTGGTCGTTTATTATGCCAAACGAACCTATAGAAGGAGAATTAAGTGACTTCTTGGTCAAAACTTCAAAAATTGAAAAGATATCTGGACTATTTCTTTGGGAGACTTTGGTGGGCACCAAAATGTTCAAAGAAAAAAATCGAATCCGAAAAATTTGGAAGCATTAGGTCTAAATAACCTCTATTCTTCGAAAAATCATATTTGAGACATTAAATACCACCATGCAAAATTGACGTATAAGCAGTCGTAATTGTTTAATTGAAAATGCTATCCAAGCTGGGAATTACTCTTATGCTAAACATTCCTCCAAAAGCTGTTGAAACTCTTGCTCAAATGAACCCTCAAAAAAGGGTCGTTTAGCTATGCGATACCAATATCCAGCATTCCATTCATCCCCTTCTTTGCGATGTAGATAAGCATGTATGGCATCGGCCATAGGTTCTTTTGAGCCATCGACTAAACTGTGAGCAGTATTCCAATTTGCGTTGGCATCGTACCAGAGAGACTTTAGACAGGGGCTCCAATGTTCAGGGGGGCTATTTTGATGAAGAGTCTTTTTAAACGCTTCAATTTCATTTTTTAAAGCCATAATTCAAAATTACAATTCGGTATCAAAAATGAACAGTTCAGTAATTCAGTTTGTTTGAATTTTTACTGTCGAACTATTTTAGCTCAAAAGGCTAACGTATGAATTTAGACCATATCATTACCGACACAACAGGTTTGGTACACACTATCGCTTCCATTTTGGCCCTGCTGTTCGGCACCTGGGTATTGCTTACAAAAAAAGGAGACGACCGTCATAAAAAGTTGGGGTACATCTATACTATAAGTATGGTCGTTTTACTTATCACCTCATTTTTTATGTACAACCTCTTCGGTGGTTTCGGCATCTTTCACATTTTTGCACTGATAAGCTCAGCCACTTTGTTTGCCGGAATGGTGCCCATCATTACAAGAAAACCAAAATCGTATATCTCACTTCACTATAACTTTATGTACTGGTCGGTCATTGGGCTCTATGGTGCTTTTTTGGCTGAAATATTGACCAGAATACCCCCAATGATCATTGAGGATAAAGCCATACTCCCTATTTTCTTTAGTCTCGTAGGGGTTTCCATTTTTATCGTTATGGGGTTTGGCTACTACTTTATGTTCAAAAAACGTAAAGACTGGTCAAAATTTGAATCTTAACAATACAAGGACATATCAAGACGATAAGAAGCCTTAAGACTTTATGAAGTCAATAGCGATCTATGGCATTCAAAATCTTTTCTTTTTATTTTAGCTTTAATGATACGAAAGCTAAAATTGTTGGGGCTCATACTGATGATAGCACCAACCGCCCTACCGCTCTTAGCACAGGCCCCATTTAATGATGACCAAAACACTGAACCGGTTGACTACAACAATCTTAAATATTGGGCTGCACATCCCGATAAAAAAGACAACGCCGATAGAATTCCAGGTACTGAAATGTTGGCAAAGAACAATCTTGAAGCAGATGTATTCTTTATACACCCTACCATATATTCAAAAAAAGACACTAAACTTCCCTGGAACCCTGATATCAATGACGAGGCACTAAACGACGAGGTAGATAATAGTACCATTTTATTTCAAGCGAGTGCATTTAATGCTGCCGGGCGCATTTTCGCCCCAAGATACCGTCAAGCTCATTTGCGCAGTTATTCAGCAACGGATAAGGTCTCAGCCAAAAAAGCCTTCGCATTAGCCTATTCTGATGTAAAAAATGCCTTTGAACACTATTTAAAATATTACAACCACGGCCGACCCTTTATTATAGCCTCTCACAGTCAAGGCACCACACATGCAGGGCCACTGATTCGTGAATTTATAGACGGCACATCCCTTGAGAAAAAGATGGTGGCGGCTTACCTTATTGGCATTCCGGTGCCAAAAACTTATTTTAAGTCAATCAAGCCGTGCGAAAACCCTGACGACCTCAACTGTAGTATTTCATGGCGCACTTTCAAACGAGATTTTATACCTGAAAACCGAGCTTTGGGGGATAGCATTCTAGTAACCAATCCCCTAAGTTGGAAAACAGATACTACCTATGTTGCGAAGAGCAATAATAAAGGTGCCGTACTTCGAGATTTCAATAAAATACTTTTAGAACGTGTTGATGCCCAGGTATATAATGGTATTTTATGGGCCAATAAACCTCGATTTCCATGGAGTTTTTTGTTACGAAGAAAGAACTATCATATAGCAGACATCAACTTCTATTATGGTAATATTCGAGAAAATGCTCGGGAACGGGTGAAAGAATGGCTCGCTTTGAACAAATGAAAAGTTTAAAATATTTTCATTAAATCATCGCTAGGAAATCCTGTTCTGAAATGATGGGCACCCCTAAAGTTTCGGCCTTGTTTCGTTTACTTGGCCCCATTTTATCACCAGCCACTAAAAAAGAGGTTTTGGATGAAATGGAGGAAGAAACCTTGCCCCCATTATCCTCAATCAATTTTTTGAGCTGATTGCGTTCCAAAGTTTCAAATACACCCGAAACCACAAAGGATTTGCCTTTTAGGGTCTCCGATTGCCCTTCTAACTGTTCTTCAGAAAGTGAAAATTGCAATCCATAGGATTTTAATCGTTCGACCAGCAGTTTATTAATCTCATTTGCAAAGAACTGTACTACACTTTCCGCAATACGGTCTCCGATTTCATCGACTGCAACCAATTCTTCCTTAGTAGCTGACATAAGCGCGTCTATATTTTTATAGGCCTTCGCTAATTTCTTTGCTACAGTTTCACCAACATAGCGAATGCCCAATGCGAAAAGTACACGTTCAAAGGGAATCGATTTCGATGCTGAAACCCCGTTGACCAGATTCTCTGCCGATTTTTCAGCCATGCGCTCCAACGGAATCACCTGTTCTTTGGTCAGGGTATATAAATCGGCATAGTTTTGAATCAAACCTTCCTTGAACAAGAGTTCCACCGTTTCACCACCCAAGCCTTCAATATCCATTGCTTTTCGTGAAATAAAATGTTGAATTCGCCCCGTAATCTGCGGCGGACAACCTGTATCGTTCGGACAAAAGTGCTGTGCCTCACCCGCCTTTCGAATCAATTTGGTTCCGCACTCAGGGCAGCAATCGATGTATTGAGTTAGATTCAAGCCCAATGGTCTTTTGGTCAAATCAACAGAAATAATCTTAGGAATAATTTCTCCCCCCTTTTCAACAAAAACGGTATCTCCCTCTCGAATATCCAGTTTGGCAATTTGGTCGGCATTATGCAAGGAGGCACGTTTCACCGTGGTACCGGCAAGCAAAACAGGGGCTAAGTTGGCTACTGGGGTTATGGCTCCGGTTCGACCAACCTGATAGGTTATCTTATGAAGCAATGTCGATACCTGTTCTGCCTTGAACTTATAAGCCATCGCCCATCGAGGCGCTTTGGCTGTATGACCCAGTTCATCTTGATATCGAAGTCGATTGACCTTGACCACTACCCCATCGGTTTCATAAGGAAGGTCATGTCTATGCACATCCCAATGTCCAACAAATTTTAGAACCTCATCTGTTGATTTGCATAAGGCAGCAATTGTTGGCACTTTAAAACCCCAAGAGCGGGCTTTTTCCAACATTTCATATTGCGTTTCGATATTTAGATTCGGACCTACAATACTATACAACAAACACTCCAAAGGGCGTTGGGCCACTAAACTACTATCCTGCAATTTTAAACTACCTGACGCTGTATTACGCGGGTTCATATAGGGTTCTTCCCCATTGGCCAAACGCTGCTCATTCATTTTGGCAAAACCTTCAAGCGTCAGAATAATTTCACCCCTTATATCAAACTTTGGAGGGTAATCTCCCTTTAATTGCAGCGGAACAGATTTTATGGTTTTAATGTTTGTGGTTACATCATCGCCTTGAAAACCATCTCCACGCGTAACGGCGCGCACCAATTTTCCTTCTTCATAGGTAAGACTGATTGAGGCCCCATCGTATTTCAATTCGCAGGTGTACTCGACCTGAACATCACCCAAAATACGTTGAATTCGTTTCTCCCAATCTTCCAAATCTTCCTGATTATACGAGTTATCAAGGGAATACATGCGAAACAAATGCTTGATTGTCTCAAAATTCTTGGTCACCTCACCACCCACTCGCAAAGTGGGCGAACTAGGGTCGTAAAACTGTGGGTGCGCTTCTTCCAGCTTTTGAAGCTCTTTCAATTTCATATCGAATTCAAAATCTGAAATTGTGGGATTGTCAAGCACATAATAGTTGTAATTATGCTCCCGAAGCTCCGAACGTAGGTTCTCTATTGTATCCTTAATCTCCATTAAGCTTTGCAATTAAAGTTAGGTTTGATGCTCATCCATCCATTTCTGAACATTATGAGCGCGGTAGCCTTCCATTTTTTCTAAAAGTTTTTCAATGGTCTCATCGACCATAACCATATTCTTATTCTCAAGCTTCAAGAATTTATGCTCGACCATGGAATCAAACATTTGAATTAAGGGGTCATAAAAACCATTTACATTTAAAATACCCATAGGATTTTGATGTAAGCCCAATTGCGCCCAAGTCAGTATTTCAAAAAACTCTTCAAAAGTGCCAAATCCACCCGGCAACATAATTACTCCTTCTGAAAGTTCATACATTTTAAGCTTTCGCTGATGCATGGTTTCTACCAAAATCAACTCGGTTAGTCCAGTGTGGTGCACTTCTTTATGTTTTAGAAAATATGGAATAACACCTATTACTAGGCCGCCTTCATCCAGCGCACCTTGCGCCACTTTGCCCATCAACCCCACTTTGCCACCACCATATACAAGTTTGATTTTTTGCTGTGCCAACACCCTTCCCGTGCGATAAGCGCTTTCAATGATTTTCTCATCCTTACCTGAACTGCTACCGCAAAAAACAGAAATACTTGTCATAAATAAAATGGAACTCAACCCATTAAGGTTTCAACCCTTTTAGCATTCGAAAATTACCAAAAATATCCTTCCGCAATTCTACCTCATTGAAATCATTGTCCACTAATAGTCTTTCTGTTTCCGAAGCTAAATATTGGTTGATTTCAAAAAATAAACTTCCTGATGAACACAAATGCTTTTTGCTGAAATCGACAATGGCCCGATAAAACAAAAGAGGGGTGTCGTCTGCTACGAACAGGGCACCTTTAGGCTCATATTGCAATACATTGTTTCGCATCTGCGATTGCTCTGATTCTCTGACATATGGTGGATTTGAAACAATACA
>CAYNUM010000126.1:3960-6698 GCA_964400025.1 uncultured Croceivirga sp. | reverse complement strand
ATGAAATATTTAAATCTTCACAGAAAAACCAATGAATTTTTTCCTTCCCCATTGGACACTTTTAAAAAATATAAACCGGGGGAGTATTCTTCCACTATCAAGGGTTGCCGACTGTTTAGCCTTTTGGAAGTTAACAGCAGTCCATCAAGGGAAAATAACTGAACCCAATAATCTCCTTCATAACCATCAATCCATATTTGTGAAGACGAAGGGTTTGGATACACTTTTATTGGCGTTGGCTTTGGGTCCACATCCCATAATTCAGGTTCATCAAATAACGAAATCTGTAAACTACTACTTTGTAAAAATTCATATGCCCCAATATCAAAACTGGCACCTGAAGCTCGTGCTACATTATCCAAGTCAAAGGTGATACCCCATGATGATATATCTGCACCTTGATCTACAACACCTGAGCTGCTTGACGCAGGACTATAATTGTCATTGGATGTATCGGTTAGCCCAAGAGTATCCATTTGACGGGTCATAAGGTTATTATAAATATTGTTCTGTAGACTATCACGCGTCGAACGATCATTAAAATCAAAATAACTTTCTTGGTTTTGCTTCCAAGTATTACCCCCTTCAAAATCATATCCTGGATCCACGACCAAATTGTTGACAAAATATGACGGAACGCTATCTTGCTTCTTATACTTATTTACGGGATCTACTGGGTAAATAACTTTGGCATTGTAATGCACCCCCGCTCTTGCGGGTTCTATAATCGTATTATTAGCGATATAATAGCCCTCATTAGGATTCTCAAATTCATGCCGGGGGTGAAGAAAGATGCCGTGGAGTTGAGGACGAACAATAACATTGTTAAACACCTTGCTTCCACTTTGACCATTGATCATTTGAAAACCATTACCATAGTCTTGAGGACCATTAATAGTGATGTTATTATAGACTTCGTAAGTACCACCGCTAAAACCCATGGCAAAATCTTGATAGTACCTATTTTCAGTGCCATAATTATAAATATAATTATCATGTATTTTTCCGTTTGTCCTAACCAAACTCAATTGAATACCATCCCATCCAATATCTTCCAATATATTGTGATGCACTTCAACGTTTTCTAACCAATGACCATATCGGTATGTTCCACTGCAATTCCGACCTGGGTCTAGTTTGTATCCTTTCGTGTAACCAATATAGAAACCCTCACCTCCAGTATCGTGTACATAATTATGATGAAAATTCAAATTTTTCATAATAAACCCATTAACCCTCCAAGTTGAAGGTCTACTACAATCTGGATCGGTTTTAGCGATAAAACCGGCAAAACCGGCATAAGCGACTTCAATATGATCTATTTCAAAATCTGTACTTAAGTTTTGAACATTTACTCCAGCAGCACCTCCTCCGGTATCTATTATCTTAAATCCATACTCGTGGTTCGAATCTCCACTGCCAGTCAATTTCATATACTTACATCTTTGAAAGTCAATACCTGAATAACTCGGCTCATCAATTATCACTTGACCATTACAATTTTTTACGATCAAAGAAGCAGTTTCATTGCCTTCAAAATCATAAAATCGAATCCCGCGATATGTTCCGCTGGGTATACAAATAACATCTCCGGGGGAATAGGATATTTGTGAAGCCCAAATTAGGTTTAACGATGTTGAAGACAAACCGGACAGGGTGACATCACAATTACAGCTCTGGGATTGGGCAACACAAAAGGTTCCCAATAACGAAACGGCGAAAACTAGCTTACGCATAATATACTAAAGATTAAAGTTGATCAATAGCAATACCATCAAAAGCTGGGGAAACAAATGATAAAAAAAGATGATAAAGGGGGGAGTGGGGAACTTGAGGGAATATTCAAACCTAACACAAAAAATAAGAATATTCTTACTTTTTGTGTTAAATATTATGTTCAATAATTATTTCTAAACTTCTTCGAACAGAAACAACCTAAACCCTTGATTAACTGTTGTTTTGCTGAGAAAAAAAATGGTTTTTCAAAGCTACAGAAGGACAATTAGCGTTACGAAACAAAGTAGATTTTAGTGGTATTAATAAAAAAACAAAAGAAAACTACTGAACACTCATGGCTTCAAGTGACGCCTTTTTTTCAAGATGCAAAACATCTTCTAGAAATTCAAAGGTTTCAATACGAACTGATTCCAAATCTTTTGATTCAATATAAGAGGCTATAACATGGTTACCCACATCTGGAAAAGCTACTTTTTCTTTGAATTCTTCAGCCGTACCTAGGCTATCGAACATGTCTAGCATCGCAGAAACTGAAACCACACTATCTTGATGAATTTCATCTTTGAAATAGTAGCCCATAAATACGGGTCGGGTCATCGCTTTAAAAGTCTCTTCAACCATGGTTTCATCAATCAAAACCTGGAGTTGCGTCAATGCCTCCATACGATATTTCGTGGTCCAATACTGGTCTTTTATAGGCGACCTATTATCAAATTCATTGTAGTCAGAACCGGTGACCATTTTGGCCATTTCCAGACCCCATGGTTTTGATAGTAATTTAGCTGTAGGATCAAAAATTTCCACATTTGGTGAGTAAAGAATCAGAGCAGCGATGTCTTCATCTCCCCCAACCAAAGGCAATGCTAAAGTACCGCCGGTAGATGTTGACATAACGATTACTTTCTCACCTAACTGTTTGCCCACCGCGATGGCTTGCTTTGCAGAATCAAACAAGGCGTCAGCAGTAATCGTTAGCATTGGTTCTTTTTCAGCCAAACCAT
>CAYNUM010000126.1:0-3939 GCA_964400025.1 uncultured Croceivirga sp. | reverse complement strand
AATATAGATTGCACCCGTAGCGTTTGGCCGTTTCCGTATGAATGGGATCACCTTCTTCTTGGCTCGCTGACCAACCATGTAAATACACGATACTGTACTCCGTTTTTGTAGGTATTGAATCAGCCCAAATTATTCTTGCTTCGTTATCTGATTTAATGTTTTTTAATCCTTCCTCCCTTTTCAAAATCTCATTCTCCAGTTGTGCCAAATCAGAAGTAACGCTGGGAAGCGACTTGTCCAAAGTTGGTTTTTCAACTTTTGGTCCTAAAACATAAATAAGGCCCAATAAAACGACAAGTATTAGTAGAGCCTTTAATAACTTGAATAAAAATTTCATTGATTAGCTTATTGACAATCCAAAGAATACTGGTCTTCCTCATCTTTGCTCCAATCCGTAGGAATCGTATTCAACTGTGTTTCATTGACCAATATACAATTTAAAGGGTTGTCGACCACAATAAAATCAGTAAGGGCATTGTTGGAAGATACGTCGATTGTAGTCAACTCATTTTGGGAAACTGTAAGCAACTGTAAACTGCTATTTTCGCTTATATCTATCTGCTCGAGATTGTTTTGGTCCAACCCAAGTTTCTCCAAATCAGTTAATCCATTAACATCTAAAGCATCTAATTGATTGCCTTCGGCCCATAAAAACAAAAGACTTACGTTTTCGGTTACATCTATAGTGGTCAATTGATTGTCACGAACATTCAAGTTCACCAAAGCATCAAAAGCCGCGATTCCGGTTAGGTCTGAAATGCCTTTATCATCAATAATCAAATCACTTACAAAGTCGATTCTATTTTTAGCCACCTCACCATCCAATTCGTCATCGAAGTTCAAATCGATTAAGGCCTGCTCAAAAGCAGCATCGGGTATGGCTACCATTTCTACCATGGCCGGCATATCGTTATTATTCCCTTCCCGCATATTTGGATCGGCGTTATCTTCACCATCTTCAGAACACCCTAAACAAAGTAATAAGCCTACAAAACCACAAAACACCTTTTTCATTCTATTCAATTTTGATTAACATTATAATACTGTTGCAATTTTTGTTTCACGAATTTATGTAATTATTAAACAAATTAATGGGATTTTATAAATACATTAAAACTTTAGGTCCTGGACTTTTGTTCGCCAGCATGGCCATTGGCACTTCACATTTGGTACTTTCCACAAAGGCTGGTGCCCAGTACGGATGGATTATGATTATTCCCATAGTTCTTGCAAATATTTTGAAATATCCCTTTTTCGAGTTCGGTGTTCGATACACACATGTGACAAAAAAAACGCTTATTGAGGGTTATCTGAACCTAGGGAGACAATATTTATGGCTCTATGCCATAATTACACTAGTCTCTACGTTTACTATTTTGGCTGCCCTTTATATTGTGACTGCAGGTCTTTTGGTCAACTTGTTTGAACTCGAGTCACTCTCGTTAAACCTAGTGTCGCTTGGACTATTTATTTTTATAAGCTTATTATTGATAATAGGGCGTTATCGATTACTCGAGAATTCGCTTAAAATCGTTATTAGTTTACTTTTTGCATCGCTTTTAGTAACAACAATTCTTGTTCTGAACAAGGGTCAAGTGGCTCCAATTGAAAATTTCTCGGCACCAACTATATTTGATGAAGTAGGGATATTGTTCCTGATTGGTTTGATTGGATGGATGCCAACAGCTGTGGAAGCCTCAGGATGGGTGAGCCTTTGGGGGGCTGAGAAGTTAAAATCGATGAAAAAACCACCAACTTTAGATGAAGCCCTTAACGAATTTAGCCTTGGTTATTTTCTGACCGCAGTTTTGGCCATATTCTTCATGATCATAGGATGGAAAACCCTTTATGGTACAGGCGTGGAACTTAGCGGAAATGCAGTGCTATTTGCCGACCAATTAATTAACTTATTTACAGCTCATATCGGAACCTGGGCCTATATTCTAATCGCACTCGCCGCGTTTGCCACCATGTTCAGCACATGCATGACCGCACATGATGCCATAACCCGGGTCAGTCTAGATATTCTTGATAAACTCACTGATGAAAACAATAGCATTTTTCAGGATAAAAAAGCTTTTGCCGTTGGAATTGTTGCAATGGCAATTATCAATTGGACGGTCATTGTATTGTTTAGTGCCAATATGGGCAATCTTGTGGCCCTCGCCACATTTGTATCCTTTGTTTTTGCACCTATCTTAGGTTGGATGAATCACAAAGCCATCACTGCCGAAGAAATTCCATCTAATAGCAGACCTGGAAAGCCCTTACAATTGCTCAGTTATCTTGGAATTTTATTTCTTAGTGCCTTTGCCGCTTATTACTGTTGGATGGGCTTTTTTCAATAGACTAGTTGAAAAGAATGTTGTCATTTAACACCACTATCAATGATCGCTGGTTTTCGCGATGTTGGGCCTCCAAACAAAACACTCCATTTTTGCACTGATTCAACAATTTATCTTCACCATATCCTATTGAATAAAGAATATTGGTTGTGGGAACACCTTTTTGTAGCAAATAGGCCTTGATTGCATCAGATCTAGCCTGTGTCAAATTAAAATTCAAAGCACTGCCTCCCTTACTATCAGTATGGGTTTCAATACGAATTTCCATTGATGGGAACGCTTTAATAACCTCAACAACTTTTTCTAATTCGATGGCAATGTCATCGGTGATTGTACTAGAACCTTTGTCAAAGAAAAATTTCTTCAGTTTTATAACTTTTTGATTTTCCTTTTCCTCCACCACATCCTCATACGCTGTTAAAATAACTTTACGAGGTTCTTTTTGTATCTGCTCAAGGGCAGCGGCATCATAAGCCTGTTTAAAGCTTGAATATTTTTCCTTGACCATCGTCAAAACAACTTCTTCTTGCCAAGGTGTTTCAATTCTGAAATTTCCTTTTTCATCAGAAAAAACTTCTTTCAATAATTCTCCTTGGGGTGTCTCCAATGCAATGGAAACCCCTTCAAGCGGTTCATCAGAAAACTTTCTTTGAATTTTTCCACTGAGGGCCAGCGTTTTTATTCCAGGCTTTTCATCTACCATAAAACCATATATGTCATCACCGCCTTTTCCTCCCTCCCTATTCGATGAAAAATATCCTAAAAGACCGGCACCCTGATTGCGAATGATAAACCCAAAGTCGTCTTTTATTGAATTAATTTGATTACCAAGATTCACAGGAATGCTAAAGGCTCCACCCGGGTCAATATCGCTTTTATAGATATCCATGCCACCAAAACCATAAAATATGTCTGATGAGAAATAGAGCGTACCCTCAAAAAGATAAGGTGCTATTTCATTGCCCGGTGTATTGACCGTTGATCCAAGGTTAATAGGCGCAGACATGATTTGCCCCCTACTCGTGTTCACATAGTAAAGATCGGTTCCGCCATACCCACCTTCGAGATTAGCGGCAAAATATAGTCTTGATGTAGTACTGTCGTAGAAAGGATAGTAAAAAGAGGTGCTTAAATCGCGCCATAAAAACATGAAATCACCTCCCAGTTTTTGCATACCAATGGATAGTGCATTCTTTCCATTTTCATCAAACTCCAAATCTCCTTCAAATGTATTGGACAGCACATAGAAAATACTGTTTAATTCTTGAGAAAAATAGGGAGTGGCCTTATGGTAGTCAGAACTTTCGATTTCTTCAAAGGGGTTTGCAGAATCTATTTGGCCGGTCGGATTTATTGCTCCTTGAAAGATGTTCAAATAGGCTTCACCCGTTGGCAAATAATTCGCTCTTTTATCTGATGCCCGTCCGCTAGTGAATAACAAACTACTCCCAAAAAAGGCTGGAGAAAAATCTGATTGGGGGCTATTCGCCACCAAATTAAATACTTTGAAATCGAGTCCTAAATTTTCTTCACCAGAATTCAACAATTGTGTATTGAAAGAAGCATTGTCCTTGACGGCTTTTGACAGTGACAA
>CAYNUM010000125.1:0-6705 GCA_964400025.1 uncultured Croceivirga sp. | reverse complement strand
GCCACTTCTCTGGAGTTTTTTAGGCAATCGAGCTATGGCTCAGGTTTGTACGTTATTTTTTCATTCGCAATTGCCGTTGCGGTTTTTGGAAAGTTGGGTTACCGAAGGCTGGGTAGAACACTTTTGCTGCGATTAATATTTGCGTATTTAGTGGTTTCCGTCCTATTGCTGCTTTTTTCAAAGAATGACGATAATGGCTTTGAAATACTTACCTTTTTCCCGGTCTGTATATTTCTGACCAATTACTTGGAAACCATTAAAAAACAACAATTTAGAGAAATAATAGTTCTGGCCTGTATTGTTCTGCCGCTGGTGGGATTGGTCATTAGGCTTGTTCAATAATGTATCTTTGTAAAAAGACAAATAATGTTCAGTAATAAGGCATTGGCCATTTTTGAGGAGAGCATCGAAAAGTATCATATTGAAGATAGTGTCGAGCAACCTTTTATGAATCCCTACGAATCAGGAAGCATTGAATTTTTATTGTTCAGAAAGAACTGGATTGATACCGTGCAGTGGCATTATGAAGATTTGATTCGAGACCCACAGATTAATCCTGTTGCTGCATTGGACCTAAAACGCAAAATCGATTCGAGTAACCAAGACCGAACAGATTTAGTGGAATATATAGATAGTTACTTCCTAAAAAAATACCAATCGGTTGATATTTTGGATGAAGCTGGTATCAATACAGAAAGTCCAGCTTGGGCAATAGATAGGCTTTCTATTTTAGCCTTGAAAATCTATCATATGCGAGAAGAGGTGAATCGAAAAGATGCTTCTGCTGAGCATATTGCACAGTGCCAAACAAAACTGAATGTTCTTTTGGAACAGCGAAAAGATCTTTCCGCCGCTATAGATGAATTACTATCCGATATCGAAAATGGCAGAAAATACATGAAAGTTTATAAACAGATGAAGATGTACAACGACGATGAATTAAACCCTGTGTTACGTGGCCAAAAAGGCTGATTCCAAACACCTATTGGTCATCCGCCTTTCGGCGATGGGCGATGTGGCAATGACGGTGCCCGCGATTCTTGCTTTAAAAGAAAAATATCCAAATACCAAGATTACAATATTGACCAAACCTCATGTTAGTGCAATTTTTGCCTCAATTGATGGTGTTGCGGTATTCAAAGCTGAAGTCAAAAAACGACACAAGGGTTTCTTTGGCCTATGGAGGTTGTATCGTGAACTGAAATCGGAATCAATTACGCATGTGGCCGATCTTCACAATGTCCTCCGAAGTAAAATTCTAGGTTTCTTTTTTTCAATGAATGCAATTCCCGTAATAAGGATTGATAAAGGTAGGGCTGATAAAAAGGAGCTGACACGTGCAAAAAATAAAAAGTTCAAACCGTTAAACACCACCTTTGAAAGGTATCAAGAGGTTTTTTATGATTTGGGATTTGAGCTTGATTTGAACAAAACCCATTTTTTGCCCAAAGAAGACATTGACGACACACTTAAATCATCAATACAAGGAGATTTTAAAAAATTGATTGGCATTGCCCCATTTGCGGCGTACCCTAGCAAGATGTACGCCCTGAATTTGATGGAACAGGTCATTCAACAGCTGATTTTAAAACCAGAAATCAAGATTTTACTGTTTGGTGGAGGCAAACAAGAAGCTAACCTATTGAACGCACTGGAATCAAAGTGTGGAGAAAATGTAGAATCTTTGGTAGGAAAGCAAAGTTTTGCTCAAGAATTGGCCTTGATTTCAAATTTGGATGTTATGTTGGCTATGGACAGTGGCAACGGGCATCTGGCAGCCAACTATGGCGTTCCTGTGGTAACGATTTGGGGGGTAACACATCCGCATGCGGGTTTTGCGCCTTACAAACAACCCATAAAAAATTCTCTGATTCCAGATAGAGGCGAGTTTCCATTGATTCCTACCTCGGTATATGGAAACAAATTCCCTGAAAACTATGTTGAAGCTATAAACTCAATTTCACCCGATCGAGTGGTGGAAACCATTTTAGGCGTTTTAGCAGAAGCGAACCCTTTAATTTAAATACGTTCTTGAAATACTATGAAAATAGTAGCGTAGCTGTTGGTTGAATTGATCCGCTAATTGGTGTGCGTTTCCTTCAACCATTAAGGTACGAACACCGATGTAGGATGAAATAACGTGATTAGCTACACCCTCGCAGTCGATTTCTCTTCTAACATATCCATCAGTCTGACCTTTTCTAAAAAGTGAAATCAGATTCACTTCCCAGATTTTAAGGATATCCGCCAAATATTTGTTTAACCGCTTGTTCTTTTGATTGAATTCAGTGATAAAATTGCCTAAAATAAAGCCATTATCATTTTCATTATTAGCAGCATCTTCCAAATCTGCTTGTAACATATCCAAGATTAAGGGGAAAGGACTTTGCTTGTAGGTCACCGGTTCGATAAGAAGATTCAATGTCTTCTGAAGGATAAGGTTCTGGGCAATTCCCACAAAGAACTCTTCTTTTGAAATAAAGCTGTCAAAAAAGGTTTCCTTTGAAAGAGAGAGGTTATTGCAAATCTCATCTATGCTGGTATTGTAATAACCATTTTTGTAGAAAAGGGATAATCCCTTTGCGCGATAAAGGTGTAGTGTTTTACTGTTTTGTAGGGTAGTTTCCATAATACTTGGGTTTTGATGGTTGTTATCAACGACCAACACCACAAAGTTCCGAATACATCAATGTAAGATAAATCTTATAAGATAAAATGTATCAAAACTCGACCTATGACACAATTCTTATTAGAACCCCAAGGTTTTAAAATTACGATTTAAATAACCTCTCGGTCAAATGAAACATTTCTTGGACAAAAAGCTACGCTGTTGAAACTTCAATCGTTCACTTCTTTCATTTTTGAAGTACATTTAGAGGTAAACGTTTAGATATCATCAATTACGCCTAAATGAAGACCCTGAATCTTAACACCTCAATTCGACTTCATTTGACTATTGGTTTAATGGTTTCTATTTGGCTGGTTGTATTTCTCGTTTTGATTGCTCCCTTTGATGCCTCAGAACTTTCCTTACCTATTCGAATTCAGATTTTGCCACCATATGGAATCATTTCTTTTGTTGGGTATATGGCCATAGTGCCCCTGCAGAACTATCTTTTTAAATCCCTTAAAAAATGGACCGTATTGTTGGAAGCATTAATCATTGCCGTCTATACGGTTTTGGTGCTCTTGGGCAGCTATGCGTACTATAAGACTCCTGTAATTAATGGGTTGTATTCCTTCACGAAGTTTACGTTTGAAGTATACTATCCCATTTTTTTAATCCTATTTCCCATTATAATTTTCGGCAGATGGTATTTGACAAAAAGGTCATTAAACAAATTAGAGGGTCAAATAACATTGACAGGAGAAAACAAATACGATATTTTAAAAATTAAGTTATCGGATTTAATCTGTATTTCAAGCGCTGATAATTATGTAGAGGTTGCTTATTTGGCAAACAATGAGTTACAAAAGAAATTGCTAAGAAATACCCTCAAAGGTATCCATGTACAAAAACCTGAATTAGTGAAGGTACACCGTTCACATCTAATAAACCCGCTACATTTTAAAGAATGGAAGTCAAGTACTGTTTTACAATTGACCAAAGTTGAAGTGCCCATTTCAAAAAACTACAAGCAAGAGGTTATGGCCCTTTTTGGTTCGCCCCTAAAACCGAATACTTTATCCCAAACCCAATAAAATAGGTTTCTTACCTCCGCTTCACGTCATAGTTTTGAGCAACCATTAAATCAGAAAACATGACACGAATACCAATTGTACTACTTTTTATCTTCTCACTAAAGTTGCTAGCACAGGCTCCTGAAAAAAAACTGCAGGCCTTTTTAAAGGAGAATCAAGCGGCTGGTGTTTCGGCCGGTTACGCGATAAATGGAGCTATAATTTGGCAATCCTCAGCGGGGTATGCGGATATCAAAACTGAAAAACCTTTTGATATACATACCAAATTGCGTATGGGGTCCATCGCAAAACCCATGACGGCTTTAGCGATTATGCAACTATGGGAAGAGGGCATGTTAGATTTGGATGCGCCCATTCAGACCTATATTCCAGATTATCCTAAACATCCAAAGACCCAGATTACCACAAAGCACCTGCTTTCGCATACTTCTGGAATTTCTGGTTATAAAAACACCAAAGAACAAAACACGACCAAAGAATATGCTTCTTTATATGATGCGCTTGAATTGTTCAAAAATAGAGAGCTGTTGTTTGAACCAGGAACAAGATATAGTTATACTACCTACGGATATACGGTTCTTGGAGTTGTAGTGGAAAAAGTATCTGGAATGACATTTGAGGCCTATATGCAACAACATATTTGGGGTAAGGCCGGAATGACGGAAACCGGAGTAGTAAAGTTTGGAAAAGCCCCTGGAAACACATCCAAAATTTATCATCGAAAAGGCGGAAAGGGCAAAGCCAAAGATGGCATCGACAACAATCTAAGCAATAGGATTCCAGGAGGAGGTTTTTATACCACCGTAACTGATATGCTAAAGTTCGGAAACGCAATAATCAACAACCTTTTGGTGAAGAAGGAAACACTGGACTTTATGCGGGAGCATCATAGTCTCGAAAAAGAACAGAATGGCTATGGTTTTGGATGGTTTTTATATGGCACTAAGCCTAATGAAGGGAGCGTTATTGGGCACTCAGGAGCTCAAATGGGCTGTTCTTCACAGTTATTGATTATTCCTGACAAAAAAGTGGTAACTATTGTATTGGCCAATACCTCAAGGGTAAATATTGGTGGTATTTCCAATGAAATATTGGCCATGGCTCTAGAAGAGGCTGAATAACAGTATTGCTCAAATCAATTAGCAACAACCACCCCCATCGTAGTGGAAGGTCGATTCGCTAATAAAAATATCTTCCCTTTCAAGGGAACCTAAAGCTCCGGCAGTCTTGTCGCAAACGGCCAATGGTTGATTTTTGAGTAAAACATGTCCCTTATGGTCATCGAAATAATCTTCATCACCGAAGTAGATAGCTGCTTTGCCTGTAAAGACACAAGGGCCGTCTTCTGGCATAGGGTCTTTGATGGCAGCCACCTCAATAGATTCGATATAAATCAATTCTTCGGTCGGATAATTTTTTGGATCAAGAATACGGTATGGTTTTCTTGCCCTGATTTCGATGGTGCCAAAGCCAACATCAGTCAAGGCTTTTATATACTGTTTTATAGGAAGGCTTCCACTGAGGCAAAGAGCCCTTAGGCGGTCGTCATTGCGCAAGACATCGTTCATGGGCTGTTCACAGGTTGGGTCGCTCATGACCAGTCGCCCGTGTGGTTTGAGCACACGGTACATTTCTTCGATGGCGCGTTTAAGGTCTTCCTCCTTAAAAATGTTGAATAAGCAGTTTTGTGCAGCCACATCGATGCTATTGTCTTCGACGGGTAAATTGAGCGCATCACCTTTGCGAAGTTCTACAAATTCTGATTTGAACCAATCATTTTCTTCTTCGGCAACTTCAAAGTTGTTGCGACTGGCCTCCAACATTTCATCGACCACATCGACGCCGACAACCCCGCCTTTTTGACGGCTGAAGTACGAGAATTGCAATAATTCCATTCCACCACCAACACCGACATATAATATTTTTGGGGTATTCGTTAGGTCACGGGCATGTACGGTACTACCACAACCATAATTCATCTCTTGCATGATTTTCGGTATCGATAGACCGGGTAGTTCCCAAATGGGGTTCGTTGTACAACACAGGCCAACGTCGGGCGTTAAGGCTGCTTCTCTATATAAATCGTTTGTTGCTTCTAAATAGCTCATAATGCTTGTTTTGAATAGTTAAATTTAGGCGACGGTTCCTTGACAACTGCTTCCAGCCCCAGCCGTACACCCATAACAATGTTGTGATATGATTATATTTCGGTCATTAATAATATCCTCGTTGTAGTCTTTGATGTGCTTTACCTTACTGGCTACCTTTAAATCTAACATTTGATTGAAATCACAGTCGTACAACCATCCATCCCAACTTACTGATATGGTATTGGTGCACATGACATTGGCAACCGCAGAAGGATTGTACGCATCAACAAGCGCGTACATATAATCTTCATAGTTATCTGAAGCAATGAGGTAATCCAAAAACCGCGAAATCGGCAAATTGGTAATGGCAAACAAATTATGGAACTGAATGCCAAAGTCTTCATCCAAGGCTTTTTTGAAATCCTTTTCAAGAGCGGCTTGGTCACCTGGCAAATAGGCTCCTGAAGGGTTGTACACCAAATCCAAACGTAACTCGCTTCCGGGCATGCCATAACCTCTGGCATTTAACTCTTGTAAAGCTTTGATGGACTTGTCGAAAACCCCGTCTCCTCTTTGTTTGTCGGTTTTGCCCCTAGTATAGTGTGGCATTGACGATACAACATGAACGTTGTGTTTTTTAAAGAAGTCGGGTAAGTCGTAATATTTTTTATTGGCTCGAATAATGGTAAGGTTTGAGCGAACAATAAAATCCTTGATTCCAGCTTTTGCAGCTTCTTCGACGAACCATCTAAAGTTCGGATTCATTTCTGGTGCGCCACCGGTGAGGTCTAGGGTGTGCGCCCCTGTATTTCGAATGACTTCCAGACACTGCTCCATGGTTTCTTTGGTCATGATTTCCTTTCTGTCAGGCCCGGCATCCACGTGACAATGTTCACATACCTGATTGCACATA